>JBFKMJ010000151.1:0-4422 GCA_041629915.1 Gallionella sp. | reverse complement strand
GGCAGGGTTTCTTTCAGGTGCTGATGCCGGACGGCTCGACGGCCTACACGCGCGACGGCTCGTTCCAGACCGATAGCCAGGGGCAGCTGGTGACTTCCAGCGGTTTTGCCATACAACCCGCCGTGACCATCCCGGCGAACGCCATCAGTGTGACGATCGGACGCGACGGGGTCATCAGTGTCACCCAGCCGGGTGTGGTCGCCCCGGTGCAAGTGGGCAGCCTGCAACTGGCAACCTTCATCAATCCGTCAGGCCTGATGAGCCAGGGCGAAAATCTTTACCAGGAAACCGCCTCATCGGGTACGCCGAGCACCAATGTGCCGGGCACCAATGGTGCGGGTTTGCTGAATCAGAGTTATGTGGAAACCTCCAATGTGAATGTGGTGGAAGAGCTGGTCAACATGATTCAGACGCAACGTGCCTATGAAATCAATTCCAAGGCCATCCAGACTTCGGATCAGATGTTGCAGCGTTTGTCGCAAATCTAGGATCAGTGAGGTGACATGTGCGTGAGTTCGGATATTTGGGCATAGCGGTTTTTCTGACGCTATCAGGCTGCGTGGCACCAGCGACCAATGTGCACCAGCCGATGACCGTCAAGCCGGTTGAGGAAAAGGTCGTCGTTCCGGCAGACGGGGCGATTTATCACGCCGGGGTGAATGATTATCCCTTGTTTGAAGACAGGCGCGCGCGCAGGGTGGGCGATATCCTCACGATCAATATCGTGGAAAAAACCACGGCGAACGACAAGTCGAGCAGTAGCGGTGATCACACCGGCACATTGTCCACCACCACCCCTTCAATCACCCGTAACGATGCGACCCCCAAGTTGCTGTTCAAGGGGTTCAGTATCGCCAGCAGCACGAGCGGAACACTCAGCGACAAGAGTGCCAGCGCCGGTGCGGTAGATTTCACCGGCACCATCACGGTGACGGTGATTGAAGTTCTGGCCAACGGCAATTTGCAGGTAAGCGGAGAGAAGCAGGTGGCCATCAACCGGAGTAACGAATACATCCGTTTTTCCGGCGTCGTGAATCCAACCTACATTGTCGCCGGGAATACGGTGCCATCCACGCAGGTGGCGGATGCACGTCTCGAATACAAGGGCAAGAGTGCTGTTCTGGATACGTCATCCATGCTGGATGTTCTGGGCAGGGTGTTCCTGTCCGTGTTGCCGTTCTGATTCTAAGGAGCAAAACGATGAAAAGGGTTACTTCAGTGCTTCTGGCGATGTCGTTGCTGCTGCCGTTTGCGGCGCATGCAGATCGCATCAAGGATATGGCCAGCATCCAGGGCGTGCGTAACAATCAACTGATTGGATACGGGATCGTGGTCGGCCTGGACGGCAGCGGCGACCAGACCACGCAAACGCCATTCACGGTGCAAAGCATCATCAGCATGCTGGCGCAGATGGGTATCAATTTGCCGACCGGCACCAGCCTGCAACTCAAGAATGTGGCGGCAGTCATGGTGACCGCCACGCTGCCGCCATTCTCCAAGCCGGGACAAACCATCGATGTGACCGCATCTTCGATTGGTAATGCCAAAAGCCTGCGTGGCGGGACCTTGCTGATGACGCCTTTGAATGGCGCTGACGGGAAGGTGTACGCGATGGCACAGGGTAATGTACTGGTCGGTGGTGTCGGCGCTTCTTCAGGTGGCTCGTCGGTACAGGTAAACCATCTGAGCGTAGGGCGCGTCCCTGCCGGCGCAACCGTGGAACGTGCCGTCCCCACCTTGCTGGGGCAGGGTGAATTCATCCACCTCGAATTGAATGCCACGGATTTCACCACGGCAACACGCATCGTCGAGGCGATCAACGGGCAGATCGGGCCGGAACTGGCCGCGGCGCTGGATGGCCGGGTAATACGGGTGCGCGCACCGGCGGGCAGCGAGCGCGTCGCATTTATTTCCAGGCTCGAAAATCTGGATGTGAATCCGGCACAGGGGATCGCCAAGGTCATTATCAATGGGCGCACCGGTTCAGTGGTGATGAATCAGGCCGTCACGCTTGATACCTGCGCGGTAGCCCATGGCAATCTGACCGTGATGATCAGCAGCGAGAGTACGGTCAGCCAACCGGGCGCGTTTTCGCAGGGGGACACCGTAGTCACCGAGAAAGCTGCCATAGACATCAGGGCGGAAGGTGGCAGCCTGGTGCAGCTGCAGAAGGGTGTCTCGCTGAGCGAAGTGGTCAAGGCGCTCAACTCGATCGGCGCGACCCCGCAGGATTTGCTGGCGATTCTGCAGGCGATGAAATCATCCGGGGCATTGCGTGCGGAGCTTCAGATAATTTAATGGTTACCCGATTGGACACGACGGCAACCCTGGCTCTCGAAACGCAGAGTCTTGAGCAGTTGCGCGCTCAGGCCAGGCAGTCGCCGGATCAGGCGCTCAAGGCGGCGGCGCAGCAGTTCGAGTCGGTGTTCCTGAACATGATGCTGAAAAGCATGCGCGAGGCGACCCCGCAAGACGGTATGTTCGATAGCGAGCAGACCCGGATGTTCACCGGCATGCTGGATCAGCAGCTGGCGCAAAGCATGGCCAGCCGGGGTGTGGGGCTGGCAGACATCATGGTCAGGCAACTCAGGGGGCAGATGACAGAAGACACCGGGCAGAAGGCAGAGAATCTGCCGCTGGGCCTCGACCTCTCGCTACGCGCTCCTCGCTCCCCGCTCCTCGATCCTCAACCCCTGGTCAGTGCCTTACCCTCCGCCCATACCGGAACCGTTCAGGAAAATTTCATAAGCCGCATGTTGCCATTCGCCAGCCAGGCCAGCCAGGCCAGCGGCGTACCCCCGCAACTGATGCTGGGACAGGCTGCGCTGGAAAGCGGCTGGGGCAGGCGCGAAATCCGCATGGCGGATGGCAGCAACAGTTTCAACCTGTTTGGCATCAAGGCAGGCGGGAGCTGGAACGGCAAGGTGGCAGACGTAATGACGACCGAATATAAGGATGGTATCGCACACAGGCAGGTGGAGAAATTTCGCGCCTATCCTTCTTATGCCGAGGCATTCCGGGATTACGCGACCATGATCAGCAGCAACCCGCGCTATGCGGGGGTGTTGCAGCAGGGTAATGATGTGGCCGGCCTGACGCAGGCCATGCAAAAGGCCGGATATGCGACCGACCCAAACTATGCAGACAAGCTGGCCCGGGTGATGGGGATGTTGAAAATCGAGACATAACGGGGTTTCGATAAAGGCACCTCTGGCCGGGACACTAAAGGATCGGCCGATCCTGCCGATAACCCCCGCAAGCCTGTAGACAGGCGAATGATGGGAAAAGATTATGGGAAGTAACTTGTATACCTCGGCACTCAGCGCGATGAATGCGGCTCAGGTTGCCATGGCGACCACGCAGCACAACATTGCCAATGCCGGCACGCCCGGCTTTACCCGGCAGGCGGTGATGGTTGGCTCGCTTGCCGGTCAGCAGACCGGTGCGGGTTTTGTCGGGGCGGGAGTGGATGTTTCAGGGGTAAGAAGGATTTACGATCAATACCTGACCAACCAGGTTCGGCAGGAACAGACCCAGAGCAGCTATCTGAGCACCTATCACTCAGCGATGACGCAAATCGACAATCTGGTTGCCGACCCGATTGCGGGGGCATCACCGGCCATGCAGGATTTTTTCGGGGCCATGAATGGGGTTGCGAGCAACCCTGAATCGATTCCCGCCCGCCAGACCTTGCTGGGTAATGCGCAGTTTGTCGTGAACCGCTTTCAGGCGATAGATCAGCGATTGACGGACATAGGCGACGGGCTTAACAGTCAGATTACCCAGAGTGTCGGCGCGATCAATACCTATGCACAGCAGATTGCCACCCTGAATGGCAATATCAAACGCGCCATCGCAAATGGGCAGGGGCAGCTGCCCAATGATTTGCTTGATCAGCGCGATCAGCTTATTAACCAGTTGAACGGGGAAATCAGGATTAATGTGCAGTCGCAACCGGATGGCACGATTAACGCCTATGTCGGCAATGGACAGACGCTGGTGATCAATGAACAGGCCATGCGGCTGGATGCCATCCGTTCGGAAACCGATCCGAGCAGGCTGGACATTGCCTACCGGAGCGGGAATAAAACCACGCGTCTGCAGCAAAGCGGCTTGCAGGGCGGCAATCTGGGTGCCTATCTCGCCTTCCGCGACCAGAGCCTGGAGCCCGCGCGTAACGCATTGGGACGCGTGGCACTGGGGCTGGCGACCAGCATCAACGAACAGCACCAGATGGGGCTGGATTTGAACAATGCGCTGGGCGGAAATTTGTTCAATGTTGCCGTGCCACGCGTCGAGGAGGGGGATAACAACCTTGGCAGTGCGGTGGCATCTGCAACAATCAGCGATGTTTCCCAGCTCACCACCAGCGATTATCAACTCAGGTTTGACGGCACAAATTACACGATGGTGCGGCTGTCG
>JBFKMJ010000150.1:0-4430 GCA_041629915.1 Gallionella sp. | reverse complement strand
TCGGGCGGCGTTACGGTTTTCGCCCTGTTGTTGCCGTTCCTGGGGCGGAGCAAAAAAGGCAAGGGGGAATACGAAATCAATACCGTACCCTGCGGAAACAGATTGACTGCCAGAGAGGGCGAAACCATACTCGAAGCCGCGTTACGCCAAGGGGTAAGTTTCCCCTATGTTTGCCGGGATGGTGCCTGCGGCGTTTGCAAAGGCACGGTACTGAAGGGTACGGTCGATTATGGTACTTATCAGGAGGATGCGCTCACCGCAGCGGAAAGAGCGGCAGGCAAGGCGCTGTTTTGTTGTGCCAAGCCGTTATCCGATCTGGACATAGAATGTCACGAGGTCGATAAATCCAGGCAATTCCCGATCAAGACCCTGCCGTTCCGTGTGCATAAGATGGAGCAGGCAGCGCCCGATGTGATGCTGCTTGAATTGTTGCCGGAGGGTGACGAACGCATGAATTTTGTAGCGGGTCAATATGTTGCCGTGCAAATGGATGATGGCACCAAACGCAGTTATTCTATCGCCAACCCGCCGCATGAACTGGAGCACCTGCAGCTGCACATTCGACTGGTGGAGGGCGGCAGATTCACCGGCCATGTATTTAACGGAATGAAAGTGGGCGATGTGCTGCAAGTGGAAGGGCCTTACGGCAATTTCTCGCTACGCGAAGACAATGACAAACCCATTATTTTCATGTCGGGAGGGTGCGGTTTCGGAGCCATCAAGGGTATGGTGGAGCATGTCTTCAAAGCCGGAATAAATCGTTCCATGACGCTGTACTGGGGTGCAAAATCACCCGCTGATCTGTACTCTGATCTGCCGGAAAAATGGCAGCAGGAACATGATAACTTCAAATTCATACCGGTGTTGTCCGAGCCGAAGCCGGAGTATGGCTGGCAGGGCAGAACCGGGCTGGTCCATGAGGCCATTCTGCAGGATTATGAAAGACTGGATGGCTATCAGGTCTATGCCTGCGGTTCAACGGGGATGGTCGAGGCGAGTCGTGAGCCATTCATGGCAAAGGGATTGCCGAAAGACCAGTATTTTTCTGACGCATTTACGATTGCTCGCTACAGCGCTCCGGTTGCGCAAGCATCAGTATCCTCTGAGGGGGTGACACATGGTTAAGCTATTACAATATGCAGGCCAAGGCCTTTTTTATGCGCTGTTTTTCGGCGTGATCGGCTATTTTTCCACTTGGCCGACATATACTTATCTGCAGCCCGATGAAACCCTGATCAAGCTGAGCTTTGGGCATGCCGGCCAGCTTAAGGAGCCGTGCCGCGAACGCACGCCGGAAGAAATTGCCCAGTTGCCCATGTATCAGCGTAAAGCGACAACAATTTGTCCGAGCCGTGAGCGTGCCGATGTGGTAGTGGAGCTGGAAATGGACGGAAAGCAGCTTTATCACGTGGTGATGCCGCCAAACGGATTTGCGCGCAGCGGTACTTCCAATATTTACCGGCGCATTCAGGTGAAAGCGGGTGTACATACATTAAAAGCGCGCTTGAAAGATCATATTGGCGATGAATATAACTTCGTGCATGAGGAAACCGTTAATCTGGCTCCGGGGCGCATCATGGTGATTGATTTCAAGGCGGCGACCGGTGGATTTATTTTCAGAAACAAAAATACAATTTGAAGGTAACGGATGAGTTCGGTATATCAACAAACAGATATTGAAGAGGGCAGCGACGTGACTGGAGAAGAGAAATACAAGAATGATTTTACCCTTTCCATGCCATACGAGGGCAGTCGCAGGCTTGCTTCCGGCTGGCTGTGGCTGGGTATTGCATCGCTGGTTGGGGCCGGGCTGTTTGCCATTCTTCTGGTGCTGTCGCGCACCCCGTATGTACAGGATATTTTCCCCTGGGTCGATTTCTTCCATACCGCGCTGGTTGTGCATGTGGATCTGTCGGTGCTGCTGTGGTTCATGGCATTCGCCGGCGTGTTGTGGAGCCTGAATTCCTCCTCCCGATTCATAGGGGTCGGCTGGCTGGCGCTGGCGCTGGCTGCCCTGGGTGCCGCCATGATTGCGCTGTCCCCCTTCATCGCTACCGGCAAGCCATTGATGAGCAATTATGTGCCGGTCATTCAAAGCACTTTCTTTTTTACCGGCCTGATTATTTTTGCCATAGGTGTGGCCGCGCTGGTGTTGCGCAGCCTGATCGCGATACCTTCAGCCGACCGGTGGCGTGGTGGCGAGGGGTCGATACGTATCGGCTTTTACGCCGCGTCCATTTCCACGGTGTTTGCTCTGATGGCTTTCGGATGGTCGTATGACATCATTCCGGACGTTTTTGACAGCACGCAATACTACGACCTGCTGTTCTGGGGCGGCGGCCATTTGCTCCAGTTTACTTATGCGCTGCTGATGCTGGCCGGCTGGCTGTGGCTGGCCAATGCCTGCGGCGCGACAGTCCCGCTGACACCGCGGTTGGCCTCGGCCATCCTCGTGCTGGGATTGCTGCCGGTTTTTGTTTCTCCAGCTATTTATCTGTACTTTGCCGGCGATATGGGCGCCTACATGGAGCAGTTCACCCAGCTGATGAAGGTTGGCGGGGCATTTGCACCGGTGCCACTGGGGTTGGCGGTTCTTTACGGATGCCTGACTACAACAGGCACAAGGGAGACAGACCCGCAGCGCGCCGCCCTGGTTTCGTCTGTCGTTCTGTTCGCCATCGGGGGTGGAATAAGCCTGATGATCGGCGACAGCAACACGATCATTACCGCGCATTATCATGGCACCGGCGGGGCCATCAGTCTGGCCTTCATGGGGTTGACCCTGCATCTGCTGCCGCAACTCGGCTATCGTCAGCCTGATCTGAAATGGGCCGCACCGATGCCCTATGTTTATGCCGCTGGACAACTGATGCATATCTTCGGGCTGATGTGGTCCGGCGGCTATGGCGTGCAGCGCAAGGTCGCCGGAGCCGCCCAGGAACTGCACGGTTTTGCGCAGACAGCGGGCATGGGATTGATGGGGTTGGGCGGATTGATAGCCGTTGTCGGCGGGATAATGTTTCTGGTTGTTGTTTTCAAGGCCAGACGGCGCCCGGAGTAGGGCATGTCTGCGGTCAAACCCGGATGGACACCGGCCCTGGCAGGCCTGGCCTTCTCCGGGCTAACCGCTGGCGAGCAGAATGAATTTGGTGAAATTGAATGAAAGAAATGCCAGCACCAGAATGATCAAAAAGAAAACGATACTGCGGTTTTTGAAGCGCGCTCCACGCGAAACCTCCAGGCGATCGAGTATCCAGTCGGACGCGAAATAAAGGCCGATACCAATCAACGTGTAATAAATAATTTCCAATTTGATTCCCCACTCAATGTATTTTCATCCGTCCATTATATTATGCCGCCGCATCCCGGGCGCGATGAAATTGCCGGTTTATTTCCGGATGGATTGCCGGCGGCGCAAGGATTTGAATTGACTGCTTCCAGACCCGACGAATCGCTCACGCGCAAAACGCTGCTCAGGATTGAGGGTGCGCTTAACAAGATCTTTGGCAATGACCTCAACCCTTTTTATCATCTGGGCGCGCTGGGGTTCTATTTCTTCTGGGTCGTTGTCGTCAGCGGCCTTTATATTTACGCCTTCTACGATACCGGGGTGGAGGACGCCTTCGCCTCCGTGGAATATATCACTCACGAACAATGGTATCTGGGCGGCATCATGCGCAGCCTGCACCGCTATGCTTCCGATGCGCTGGTGGTGGTGATGCTGTTGCACCTGTTGCGCGAATTCATTCTGGGGCGTTACCGTGGCGCGCGCTGGTTTGCGTGGTTTACCGGCGTGTTGCTGATCTGGTTGTTACTCGCCGCCGGCATCAACGGCTACTGGATGGTGTGGGATAAACTGGCCCAATATTCTGCGGTAACCATCATCGAATGGTTTGACTGGCTGCCGTTATTCAGTTCGCCGATGGCGAGTTATTTTATTGCCGACGACACACTGGATAACCGCTTCTTCACATTGATGTCATTTTTTCATGTGACCGTTCCGCTGTTCATCCTGTTCCTGTTCTGGGTGCACATCATGCGCATCAGCTACCCCGTGGTTAATCCGAAGCGGGGGCTCGCGCTGGGGATGCTGCTGGCAATGCTGATTCTGTCGCTGGTCAGCCCGGCACTGAGCCAGGGACCGGCCGATCTGGGCATTGAGCCCGGCAGTGTTGGCATAGACTGGTTTTATCTGTTTATCAGCCCGCTGCTGGATAAATGGTCGGCAGGCCAGGTATGGGTACTGGTCATCGGGGTCACGCTGCTGCTCGGCATGCTGCCCTGGCTGCCAACCCGGTTCAGACAGATACCGATTGCCGAGGTAAACCTCAAGGATTGCAGCGGATGTCGGCGCTGCGTCGACGACTGCCCCTATGAGGCGGTGGTGATGCGTCCGCGCAGCGACGGCATGCACTTTCCGGAAGAAGCGG
>JBFKMJ010000149.1:0-4445 GCA_041629915.1 Gallionella sp. | reverse complement strand
GTTCAGGAAATGTTCGATCTCGCGAAACAGCCACGGGCGGCCTTGCGCCGCACGACCGATCATGACCGCATCCGCGCCCGTATGCTGCAATACGAAGCGCGCCTTCTCGGGTGTGGTGATATCGCCATTGGCGATGACGGGGATTTTTACCTCGGCCTTTACCGCCGCGATGGTATCGTATTCCGCTTCGCCGGTGTAGGCGCAGGCGCGGGTGCGTCCGTGAATGGCCAGCGCCTGGATGCTGGCCGCTTCGGCGATTTGTGCAATGCGCACGGCGTTGCGGCTGGTTTTGTCCCAGCCGGTGCGAATTTTCAGTGTAACCGGCACATCCACCGCGCCGACCACCGCTTCGAGGATTTCTGCCACCAGCTTTTCGTTCTGCAGCAGGGCGGAACCCGCCATCACGTTGCAGATCTTTTTCGCCGGGCAGCCCATGTTGATGTCGATGATCTGCGCGCCGTGATCCACATTGTGGCGCGCAGCCCGCGCCAGCATCCCGGGGTCGGCGCCGACGATCTGCACCGAGATCGGGTCGGTTTCACCCTCGTGGTTGGCGCGCCGTCTGGTTTTTTCCGAGCCGTACAGCAGTGAGTTGGAAGCCACCATCTCGCTCACCGCCATGCCCGCGCCCATGCGTTTGCAGAGCTGGCGGAAAGGGCGATCGGTCACCCCGGCCATCGGGGCGACGATAAGATTATTTTTAAGCTGGTAGGAACCGATGCGCATGATATTTTCCTGCGGGGGGCATGGATTATAAAGCAACGAACATGAGCCGGGGAAATACTGCGCGGATTTTATTTTCAGTCGGCTTCTTTGTCAGTGAAATCTGGTATCGTTGCCCACATGCCGTTTTGCGGCATACCGGATTCTGTAAAGAGGTGATGGAGTGATTGGTCGGTTGACGGGCATACTGCTGGAGAAAAACCCGCCGCAGATTCTGCTGGATGTGCAAGGCGTGGCCTATGAGCTGGACGTGCCGATGAGTACGTTTTATAACCTGCCCGTGCTGCACGAGAAGGTCGTGCTGCATACGCAATTGATCGTGCGCGAGGATGCGCATCTGCTGTTCGGCTTCGGTTCGATGGATGAGCGCACGGCGTTTCGCCTGCTGCTGAAAATCAGCGGTGTCGGGCCGAGGCTGGCGCTGTCGGTGCTGTCCGGCCTGAGCCTCGCCGACCTTGCCGATGCGGTGGCGCGCCGGGAAAGCGGGCGGCTCACCAAAATCCCCGGCGTCGGCAAAAAGACCGCCGAGCGCCTGCTGCTGGAATTGCAGGGCAAACTCGCGTCGGACGGCGCGGGCGCGACCCAGGGCGCGGCGACTGCCGCGCAGGGCAGCGACATCGTCAACGCGCTGCTGGCGCTGGGCTACAGCGAGAAGGAAGCTGACTGGGCCGTCCGGCAGCTGGAAAAGGATGCCGGTGTTTCGGATGGCATCCGTCAGGCATTGAAACTACTCTCCAGAACATGATCCACAACGACGACATTTCCGCCGCGCCGCGCCTGATTTCCGCTGTCCCGGCTTCCGCCCATGAGGAGGTGCTGGAGCGCGCCCTGCGCCCGAAACTGCTGGAAGAATATGTCGGGCAGGAGAAGATACGCGGACAACTGGAGATATTCATACAGGCGGCAAAGCAGCGCGGGGAGCCGCTCGATCATGTGCTGCTGTTCGGTCCGCCCGGCCTGGGCAAGACCACGCTGGCGCAGATCATTGCGCGCGAGATGGGCGTCAACCTGCGCCATACCTCCGGGCCGGTGCTGGAACGTGCCGGCGACCTCGCGGCGTTGCTGACCAATCTCGAACCGCATGATGTGCTGTTCATCGATGAGATCCATCGCCTGTCACCGGTGGTGGAGGAAATTCTCTATCCCGCGCTGGAGGATTACCAGATCGACATCATGATCGGCGAAGGCCCGGCGGCGCGCTCGGTGAAGCTCGATCTGCCGCCGTTCACGCTGGTCGGCGCGACCACGCGTGCCGGCATGCTCACCAACCCGCTGCGCGACCGTTTCGGTATCGTTGCGCGGTTGGAGTTTTACACGCCACAGGAATTGCAGCACATCGTGATGCGCTCGGCGAGCCTGCTGGAGATGAACCTTTCGAAGGAGGGCGCGCTGGAGATCGCCAACCGTTCGCGCGGCACGCCGCGTATCGCCAACCGTCTGCTACGCCGCGTGCGCGACTTTGCCGACGTGAAGGCAGCGGGCGATGCGTCGCGCGAAGTGGCGGACGCCGCGCTGACCATGCTGGATGTGGATACCCGGGGGCTGGATGTGATGGATAGAAAGCTGCTGCTGACCGTGATCGAAAAGTTTCTCGGCGGGCCGGTCGGCGTGGATAACCTTGCGGCCGCGATCGGCGAGGAACGCGACACCATCGAGGATGTGCTGGAGCCCTATCTGATCCAGCAGGGCTATCTGCAGCGCACCACGCGCGGCCGGGTGGCGACGGCCAATGCCTACAGTCATTTCGGCTTGGCGGTGGCAAACAATTCCGTCAATGGGGATTTGCTGGATGTCTGAGCCCGGGGTCTTCTCGTTGCCGGTCCGCGTGTATTTTCAGGATACCGATGCGGGCGGCGTGGTCTATCACGCCAGCTATGTGAACTTTATGGAGCGGGCGCGGACTGAGTGGCTGCGCGAGCATTATG
Source organism: Gallionella sp. (assembly GCA_041629915.1). Taxonomy (GTDB): domain Bacteria; phylum Pseudomonadota; class Gammaproteobacteria; order Burkholderiales; family Gallionellaceae; genus Gallionella. The sequence goes on along the minus strand of JBFKMJ010000149.1, from coordinate 1,797 downwards.
GTTACAGCAACGGCGGATTGATGAGAGAATTCGGCGTGGTGTTCGTGGTGCGTTCGCTCAGGCTTAATTATCTGAAGCCCGCATTGCTCGACGATTTACTGAGCGTTTCGGCGCAGATCAAGGACACCGGACGCAGCCGCCTCACGCTGCTGCAGAACGTGCAGCGCGGCGATGAGGTGCTGACCGAGGGCGAGGTGCATCTGGTATGCGTTTCCGCCGAAAGTTTCAAGCCGGTGAGTGTGCCGGAAGTGTTGCGTAAGCAGTGGAAGAATTGAACCGGAAAGGAATGCAATGGAGGTAACGCAGGATTTGTCATTCATACATCTCATCAGCAATGCCAGCGTGCTGGTGCAACTGGTGATGGGGTTGTTGCTGGTGGTATCGTTGATGTCGTGGTGGTATATCTTTCTCAAGCTGTTCGCCATTCGTAACGAGGTCAGGTTGACCGCCGAATTTGAAGAGGCGTTCTGGCACAACCAGAACCTGAATGAGTTATACAAGTACGCCAACAGCCCTTCGCGGCGCGACCAGGGGTCATTGGAGCGCATTTTTTCCGCCGGTTTTGTCGAGTTTGTGAAGCTGCGCAAACAGCATGGCGTGGATGCCGCCGCAGTGATGGACGGCACACGCCGTGCGATGCGCGCGACCTACCAGCGCGAGATGGATCGCCTGGAATCGCACCTGGCGTTCCTCGCTTCGGTCGGTTCGGTCAGCCCGTATGTGGGATTGTTCGGCACGGTGTGGGGTATCATGAACGCCTTTCGGGGTCTGGCAAATGTCGGGCAGGCGACGCTGGCGCATGTCGCGCCGGGCATTGCCGAGGCGCTGGTGGCAACGGCGATGGGCCTGTTTGCCGCGATCCCGGCGGTTGTCGCCTACAACCGTTATGCGCACGATATCAATCGTCTGGCCACGCGTTTCGAAAGTTTTACCGAAGAGTTTTCAAATGTGTTGCAGCGCCAGCCATGAGATCGAATAGCCGCTCCAGTAACCGGATGATGAACGAGATCAACGTCGTGCCCTATATCGACGTGATGCTGGTGCTGCTGGTGATATTCATGGTGACGGCGCCGTTGATGAATCCCGGCCAAATTGATTTGCCCAGCGTGGGCAAGTCACTGGCACCGCCGGTTGCGCCGCTGGAGGTGATCATCAGAAAGGATAACTCGCTGGCTTTGCGCGACCACGCGAAGAGCGGCAAGGAAAGCATGGTGACGCATGACGAGCTGATTGCGATCCTGAAAACCCGCCAGGGCAAGCAGGCTGAGCAAAGTGTGGTGATTTCCGCCGACAAGAACGTGCGTTACGAAGAAGTCATCAATGTGATGGATGCGCTGCAGCAGCAACAAATCAGGAAAGTTGGTCTGTTGACGCAAACCCGGAAATGAACGCAGCAGTTTATTCAGAGCCCTACAAGTTATTTGCGGGCATTCTGGCGGTTGCGGTGCATGCCGCATTTTTTGCGCTGCTGTATTTTGGTTTTACCTGGCAGTCGCTGACGCCCGCGACGATGAGTGTGGAGTTGTGGCGGAGTCTGCCGGATGCTGTTCCGCCAACGGTTGCCCTGCCGCCGGTCGAGCCGGAGGTCGAAGAGGTTGTGCCGCCGCCCGAGCCCCTGATTGAAGAGGTCGTGCCGCCGGCGCCGCCAGAGGAAGTGGTCAGGCCGGAGATTGTGTTGCCGGAAGAAAAGCCGGATACCCGACTTGCCGAGCGGCAGGCCGCGATAGAAGAAGCTTTGCAAATTGCACGTGAAAAAGCCGAACGAGCCGCACGTGAAAAAGCCGAACAAGTCGCACG
>JBFKMJ010000148.1:0-4455 GCA_041629915.1 Gallionella sp. | reverse complement strand
GGTAAAAAGGGTTTCATGCCATCGCGTGGTTCCAATGCCAAACTGTCCGATGCGGAAGTAAAGGCGGCGGTGGATTACATGGTTGTGCATGCCATACCGAGCTGGTCATTCGGGAATTGATGGCAACCTGCCAGACGGCAGGTGTATAGATTAGGGAACCTCTGATTAAGTCCGCCATGGACCGCGTTGCTAACAAAAACTGGATGATCGCAAGGCGCGCGACGCCGGTCGTAGTTACTCTACGATGCCAAGGAGCGCAACGCCGCGAGCGCCAGTTTTTGTTGCAACCCTTCAGGGCATTGGCTTTGTGGGCGATCTGCGGTGTCAGGCTCCTGGCGAAGGGAATGACCATTCGCTTCGTCGCCTTCCTTGCATCTCATCCCGCAAAGCCGCATGCGCGGCCATGTGGGGCTTAATCAGAGGTTCCTCAAAGTATGGCAACCAACCTTCTCATCGTTGAATCTCCGGCCAAGGCCAAAACGCTCAAGAAATATCTGGGCAAGGATTTTGAAGTACTCGCATCGTATGGCCACGTGCGCGATCTGGTGCCCAAGACCGGCGCGGTCGACACCGAAAACGGTTTTGCGATGAAGTATGAAACCATTGCCCGCAACAGCAAGCATGTCGATGCCATTGCCAAGGCCGCAGCAGCAGCAGACAACATCCTGCTCGCGCCCGATCCGGACCGCGAAGGTGAGGCCATTGCCTGGCATATTTCCGAGATGCTGAAAAGCAAACGCGCGCTCAAGGGCAAGAACATGCAGCGCGTGGTATTTTACGAAATCACCCAGTCCGCGGTGCGCGAAGCGGTCGCTCACCCTCGCGAAATCTCGCTGCCACTGGTGAATGCGCAACAGGCTCGGCGTGCGCTGGACTACCTGGTCGGCTTCAATCTGTCGCCGCTGCTGTGGCGCAAGATCCGCACCGGGCTTTCTGCCGGCCGCGTGCAGAGTCCGGCGCTCCGGCTGATCGTCGAGCGCGAACTGGAAATCGAGGCATTCAAAAGCCAGGAGTACTGGACCGTGCACCTGGACAGCCAGAAAAACCAGCAGCCGTTCACAGCCAAACTGTTCCAGTATCAGGGCAAGAAGCTGGAGCAGCTCAGCATCGGCAGCCAGGCCGAATACGACGCCATCTTCGCCAAGCTTAAAGATGCCAAGCTTCAGCCCAAGGTCGTGCGCGTCGACAAGAAAGCCAAACAACGTTATGCCGCCGCGCCGTTCACCACGTCCACACTGCAACAGGAAGCCGTGCGCAAACTGGGCATGACCTCGGAACGCACCATGCGCACCGCGCAATCGCTGTACGAAGGCGTGGACATCGGCGGCCAGACCGTCGGCCTGATTTCCTACATGCGTACTGACTCGGTGTCGCTGGCCAGGGAAGCGGTGGAGGAAATACGCGCTTATATCCGCGACAACTTTGCCGCCGATTACCTGCCGGGCAGCCAGCCGACTTACAAGAGCAAGGCCAAGAATGCGCAGGAATCGCACGAAGCGATCCGCCCGACCTCGATCCTGCGCACGCCGGACGATGTACGCGAGCACCTGAATGCCGATCAGGTACGCCTCTATGAAATGATCTGGAAGCGCACCCTGGCGTGCCAGATGACGCCGGCGCGCTTCGACACCGTCAGCGTGGACATCCGCTTGAGCAGCGACGACACCCTGTTCCGTGCCTCCGGGCAAACCCTTGTGTTCCCCGGTTTTATTGGTGTCTACATGGAAGACGTGGATGATGCCGATGAGGAAGATGGCGGCAAACTGCCGCCACTGGCAGAAGGCGACGTGTTGCCGGTGGAAAAACTCTACGGCGAACAGCACTTCACCCAGCCGCCCCCGCGCTTCACCGAAGCCAGTCTGGTCAAGACCCTGGAAGAGTACGGCATCGGCCGCCCTTCCACCTACGCCACCATCATTTCCACGCTGCAGGCGCGGGAATACGCCATTCTGGACAAGAAACGCTTCAAGCCCACCGATGTCGGTCGCGTGGTCACCAGGTTCCTGAATGAGCATTTCACGCGCTATGTGGATTACGGCTTTACCGCAAATCTCGAAAACGAACTGGACGAAGTATCCGAAGGCAAGCGCGACTGGATCGCCGTCATGGGCGAGTTCTGGAAGGGATTCTCCAGCCTGATCAAGCAGAAAGCCGACATCGAACGCCCGGTCGAGCTGCTGGACGAAGCCTGCCCGGAGTGCGGCAAGCCGCTTGCCAAAAAACTCAGTCGTTACGGCAGCTTCATCAGCTGCTCCGACTACCCTGCATGCAAATATAAACGCAGCCTGGGCGGCGAGACCCAGGACGATGCCTCGGCCAGGGTGGAGCTGGGCGCACACCCGGAGACGCACCAACCGGTACTGCTCTTGCGCGGCCCGTATGGCCATTATGTACAGCTGGGCGAAGTCATTGAAGGAGAAAAGACCAAACCCAAGCGCGTGTCATGGCCCAAGGAGCTGCCGCTGGAACAGGCCGACCTCGCCGCCGCGCTCAAGCTGCTGTCGCTGCCGCGCGAGCTCGGCGCACACCCTGAGACCGGCAAGAAAATCATCGTCAACATCGGCCGTTTCGGCCCCTACATCGGGCACGACGGCAAATTCAAATCCATACCGCGCAGTGACAGCATCTTCGACATCGGACTGGAACGCGCGGTGGAACTGCTGGCGCAGGCCCGCGACAGCAGTACCGTATTGCGCGTGCTGGGCGATCACCCGGACGACAAGGCCAGCGTGGAGATTTGCAGCGGTCGCTACGGCCCCTACGCACGCCACGGCAAAGTCAACGCCACCCTGCCCAAGGATATCTCCCCGGATGCCATCACGCTGGAAGAAGCGCTGGAATTGATTGCCGCCAAGGCGGCAAAGGGCGGAACCCGCAAGGCCGGTGCGACCAGGAAGAAGCCTGCCGCCAAGGCCAAGGCCGCCAAACCCAAGGCAGCTCCGAAGAAGGCCGCGACCAGGAAGACCGCGAAAACCGGGGCGAAACCTGCAAAGAAAGCCGCGTAAGGCAGAAGGTGTTTCGCGAGCGGCCCTGCTTGTTCTGGTCTGCACGGGTTAATGGCTGCTTCAAGGATGAAACCTGAACCCCACCCCGACACGGCACGGGTATTTTTCGCGCTATGGCCAACGGCTGCCGAGCGCGCGCAACTGGCCGCGTGGCGAGCGCCGCTGAAGCAGCTGTGCGGTGGACGCACCATGCGCGCCGACACCCTGCATGCCACGCTGGTATTCATCGGTAACGTTGAGCCCGGCCGGCTGGAAAAACTGCAACAGGCGGCGCGTGAAGTCCGCACAGACGGCTTCGAATTGTGTTTTGACGCGGCACGCTACTGGGCTCACAACCATATCGTGCACGCCGCACCGAGCGATACACCGCCGCCACTCAATCAACTGGTGGACACGCTGTCACAACAGCTGGATGCACATGGCTGCAAATTCGACCGGCGCGATTATCAACCGCATGTCACGCTGTTACGCAATGCGCGTTGGGGCGGCGCACCCTTGCCGGCAATGCGGCAGGTGTGCTGGCAGGTCAGGAATTTCGCGCTGATGCAATCCGTGCAGCGGGAGGGGTTGGCCGATTACCGTGTGCTGACGCGTTTCCCTTTGCGCGCCGGTGGCGGATAATTCCGCCGTCAGATAACGGGGACGCAGGCATGCTCTATATTTTTTCGCTGGAAAAAGGACAACTGGTCAGGGTTCAGCCGGATGAAATTGCCGCGCGCAAACCGGTCTGGGTGGACGCCATCGCTCCCGATGCAGACGAGCGCGCATGGATAGCCGGGTCTTTTTCGATCACGCTGCCGCAGCCCGAGCACTTGCGCGACATCGAAGCAAGCGCGCGCTTTTACGAGGAAAACGATGAACTGCATTTGCGTTCCGATTTCCTGCTCGGCAAGGAAAGCGATTCGCGCAGCGTCATCGTGGCTTTTGCACTGTCCAACAACGTCCTGTTCAGCGTGCATGACGAAGACACGCCGGTATTCCAGCACTTCCGCCAGCGTTCCCGCGGGCAGCCCGGCCTCGTCGCGGGCAGCCTGGATGTGCTGGCCGATCTTTATGGCTCGGATGTGGAATTTTCCGCTGACGCGCTCGAAGAGGCCTATGCCGATCTCGGCGGCATCAGCGACGCGGTGCTCAACCGAACACTCGGCGACAAACAGGCCGGCGAGGTGTTGTCGCGCATCGCCCACGCGGAACACCTGAACGGTCGCATCCGCCGCAACCTGATGGATACCCGCCGCGCGGTGTCATTCCTGATGCGCAGCAAGCTGCTTGGCCCGGAACAACTGGAAGAAGCGCGCCAGATCATGCAGGACATCGACTCGCTGGACGGACACACCGCCTTCCTGTTCGACAAGATCAACTTCCTGATGAATGCTACCGTCGGCTTCATCAACATCAACCAGAACAAAATCATACGTCTGTTCTCGGTCGCCGCCGTGGCACTGTTGCC
>JBFKMJ010000147.1:0-4468 GCA_041629915.1 Gallionella sp. | reverse complement strand
TGTATGTGAAATCCGATGACGATCCGGAAATGCTGGAGCAAGTCTGGCGCGAGACGCTGGCTGCTTCTCCCGTCTTGAATACATTAACACGCAGTGTGAACGTGCGAATCGGGATCAAGTCGGTTTGACATCGCGCAGCATCAGGAGAAATTGAAATGAAGAAATTACCGTTGTTCCCTGTCACCGTCGTCGGCAGTCTGCCGCGTTCTGCTTCGGTATTAAAGGCGCTGCGCCAGAAGCAGAAAGGCACACTCGGCGCCGAAGAATTCAACGCGGTAGCTAACCAGGCGGTGCAGGAAGCGCTGGCCCTGCAAGAGGGCGCCGGCGTGGAGATTGTCAGTGATGGCGAGCAGCGCAGGGATAGCTTCTTCGCCTTTATCGCCGAACACATTGAGGGGACGCGCCTCATGACACTGGCGGAAATGCTGGATTATGTGGAAGACAAGGCTGCCTTCGAGCGGCTGTTAAGCGCGCTGGACGTACCCGCTTTCGCCCTGAAAAATCCGGTGGTGATCGGCAAGCTGAAAAGGAGGCATCCGCTGGTGGCGAACGATTTCCGCTATCTGAGGACGCTGACCGATAAACCGATCAAGGCGACGTTGCCGGGGCCCTACCTGATGGCGCGTTCCATGTGGGTAAAGGCGCTTTCCCACGAATTCTATCCGGACAAGGAGTCGCTTGGAGAAGACGTCGTGCGCATCCTGAGGGAGGAGCTCGCCGAACTGATTGAGGCGGGATGCCAGTTTGTGCAATTCGACGAGCCGGTGCTTACCGAAGTTGCCTTTGCCGGTCCGGGCGAGACACATTCATTCATGTGTGCGGCGCTTTCGGAAAAGAGCAGCCCGCGTGAAGAACTGGAGTTTGCAGTCGACCTGATCAACCGGGTTGTTGACGGTTTCGAAGACAAGATTAAAACCGCCCTGCATGTTTGCCGTGGCAACTGGAGCCAGAAGGAAGAGGTTCTGTTGCGGGGTGCTTATGACCCGCTCATCCCGTTTTTCAGCCGGATGAAGGTGAAGCAGTTTGTGCTGGAATACGCCACCGAACGCGCCGGAAGCATAGAGGTGCTGGCGGGGCTGCCTGCCGACAAGGAGGTAGGGCTGGGCGTGGTTGATCCGCGGACGCCAGAGGTGGAAACGGTCGAGTTCATTCTCGGCAAGGTGAGGGCGCTTCTCAAATGCCGCAAACCGGAGCAGATCTTCCTGAATTCGGATTGCGGGTTTGGCACGTTTTCCGACAGGCCCATGAACACACCGGAAATTGCCGCAAAAAAATTGCGCGCCATGCGTGAGGCAGCGGAAATACTCCGCGCGGAATACGCTGGAAAGGGGGTGCAATAAAATTTCGTCGGGCGATAAAAATTCAAGTGCAATGTTAACCGCAAGTTCAGGAGGATAAAAAAATGTTTAATGCAAGAGAGAGGCTGCAGAATTTTCAAAATGGCGTTGGGGTGTTGGCGCAGCAGAATCCGGGAAGCACCAGCGCACTGCTGGGTTTCGTCAACGCTTCGCTCATCAAGGAAACGCTTACCGTTCGTGAGAAGGAGCTGGTAGCGATAGGCATCTCCCTGCATACGGGATGCGAAGACTGCGTGGCTGTGCATACCTACAAGGCGCTGGAAGCCGGCTGCACCAGACAGGAAATACTGGAAGCAGCAAGTGTGGCGCAGATGTTGGGCGGCGGACCCGTACTCGGGGCGTCGGCGTCGCTGTTGGTTCCTGCACTCGATGAGTTCGAGAAGGATTTTGCAGGAAAGGCCGCGGCTAATTCCTGATGTTCGAAAAGCAATTCAGACGATATTGACAAACAAGCAGTCAGGTTCGGCACTGGAGGTCGATGAGACTTACAGCAGCCGGGTTTTGGCTCACGAAAACACCCGTTTTATTAATCAGGAGGATGTAAATGAAAAAGAAATTACTCGCTGTGGCCGTTGCTGGTGCATTGGTCGCCCCGGTCGCAATGGCTGACACTGCAAACGTAACGATCTATGGCGTAGCCAACATGTCCTTCGATATGACCAACAATGGCACCAGCGCTGCCGGTGTCGCCGGCACCGGCACCAATAAAGTATCGAGCAACCAGTCGCGTATCGGTTTCAAGGGCGCGGAAGACCTGGGCGGTGGCACCTCGGCAATCTGGCAAATCGAACAGCAGGTCAATATGGACAATAGCACCACCAACCCCAGCACCTTTGCCACACGCAATAGTTTTCTGGGTCTGAGCGACGCCACCTTGGGCACCGTCCTGATGGGTCGTCACGATACACCCTACAGGATCGCAACCCGCGGTCTGGATGTGTTTGCCGACACCATTGCCGATAACCGCAGCCTGATGGGGATGTCTGCCGGGGGCCTGGCAAATACACTTACACACACAGGTGTAACAGGGCCTTTCACGCATGATACGCGCGTGGGTGACGCACTGGCCTACATCAGCCCGACCATGAGCGGTTTAACCGTGGCGGTAGGCTATGTTCCGGGCGCCGAATTGGCAACCACTTCGACACAAATCAAAGGGGATGCCTGGTCGTTGGCCGGCATGTACAACGCCGGGCCAATCAACGCCTCCTTGTCTTACCAGGTAATTAATGTGGGTACGACAGGTACGGGCACGATGGGCGGTGTGCTTCTGGCTGCGGGGGACAAGGGAAAGGCCTGGAAGCTGGGCGGCGGTTACACCATGGATGCGCTCCAGGTGAACCTGGTCTATGAACAAACCAGCAGTTCCCTTACCGCATTGGCTGGCGGTGATGGAGCTGCCCAGAATAATTGGTATCTGGCCGGTAAATACAATGTCAACGCAAGCGATGCTGTGAAGCTGGCCTATACCAAGGCGGGCACGAATCCTCAGGGTGTTGGTACTGCCGTTGTCGCGGGCAGCGGTGCCAGGCAGGTTTCCTTGGGTTATGACCATAACATGAGCAAACGCACCGTGCTCTACGTTCTGTATACCAAGTTGAGTAATGACAGTGCAGCGTCTTACGTGCTGACTTCTATGTCTACAGGAAGCGGCGCGCTCCCGGGCGCGGGTGCATCTCCTTCCGCCTGGTCGCTTGGCATGAGGCACTCCTTTTAAATGACTGCCTTCGCAAGGGTGCAATTTACCTGAAAGGTTTGCCGGGGCATCTGTAACGTGATTTGTTTCAGATGCCCTCAATTGAATGCTTGCCATTCATGATCACAACAAGTTTCACGTCATATCTGATAAAATCGTCGCTGCTGTCGTATTGGTTTCTGGTTGGCTCGCCGTAACGCCGTCTTTGTCTTCCTTAGTGAAGGTATAAGTCGGGTCTGACGGCCGATGTGAAGCTGATCTGCACTATTGCGACAGAATGTACCGTATCAAAGCGCTGCCAGTGAGCAGGTCAGCAGATCATTGAGGTGCGAAGCTCCAGTCGTTACGTGGCGACTCTTCGGCATCGTCGGGTTCGGAGCCTCCTGTCATGTAATTCCCGTGCGGGAATTGTGTGCGTATTTCCTCATAGCTGTCTTTCCTTATAACGCGTTCTGGCCGTGCTTGTTCGAATTTTGCACGGGTTGCCCTATGCCGCCCTGAAAAAAGCGAACGCTGAACAGCACGGTTGCAGCATGATTTTTGAGGTTCAACTTACAACATATAAATTGAAGGAGGATTTGAAATGGCCAGGGAACGAGGAGATATTCTGAAGGATCTGATGGACGGCGTTTTTCTGATGGACGAGGCGCTCGTCATCAAGGCTGCCAATGAGGTTGTGGAAGCGAATTACGATGCCTATGACGCCATCAACAACGGCCTGATCGCCGGCATGAATCAGGCGGGTGTGCTGTTCGACCAGGAAGAATATTTCGTGCCGGAGCTGCTCATCTGTTCCGATGCGATGTACGCAGGAATAGAAATACTGCGCCCGCATCTCAAGAAGAGCGATGAGAAGGAAAAGCACAGGGTGGTCATCGGCGTGGTGGAGGGGGATACCCACGATATCGGGAAAAACCTGGTGAAAATCATGATGGATGCCGCCGGCTTCGAGGTGCACGACCTCGGAAGAAACGTGCCGCTGGCCAGTTTTGTCGAAAAGGCCAAGGAGGTGGGCGCGAAACTGATCTGCCTTTCCACGCTGATGACCACCACCATGGACGGCATGGCGACGGTGATCGAGATGCTCAAGGAAGAGGGCATCCGCGATTCCTACAAGGTCATCATCGGCGGCGGGCCGATTTCGCAGGCCTTTGCCAACAAGATCGGGGCGGACGGCTATGCGGACAACGCGGCCGGCGCGATCAAGTTATCCAAGAGCCTGCTGGCGCAGGCCGCAGCCTGAAGAGGAGGCCATATGAATACCACTGCTGCCATTCCCGCCGATACGCAAACTTCGCTTGAGCGGGTGCTGTGCTACCTGCAAGGCAAAAAGCCGCAGCGCGTTGCCTGTTTTCCGCTGATACTCAACCATGCGGCGCGCGTGCTGGGCGTGCCTGTCGGCGTGTATAACCGC
>JBFKMJ010000146.1:0-4493 GCA_041629915.1 Gallionella sp. | reverse complement strand
GTTCGCCATTGCACGATGTTGACGAGCCGGATGACCTGAAGCGTGTCCCGGCTGATTGGCTGGAGGGCTTGCCATGCACAGACTGATTCTCGGCTTGTGGCTTGGGCTGCTGTTGCCGATTGCCCACGCCGAGCAGGGCTGGGCGGGCCGCTTCGATGGCGCGGATGCGGCCGTGCCGCCCCCGTGGCGTTTGTTGCATCTGGACAAGAAGGTTCCTCCGACACAGTACCGCATCCTGCTGTGGGACGGTGTGCCGGCCATCGAGGCGACGGCTGACGCCAGCATGACGCTGCTGGCGCGCCCGGTCGAGGTTGATCTCTCCCGGACGCCGATCCTGTGCTGGAAATGGCGCGTTGACGCGCCGCTGGTCAGCGCGGACATGGCAAGGAAGAGTGGCGACGATTACGCGGCGCGGGTTTATGTGGCCTTCAAGTTGCCGCCCTCCATGATAGACTTCTTTACACGCACCAAGCTGGGCTTGGCACGCGCCCTCTACGGCGATGCGGTGCCGGATGCGGCGTTGAATTATGTCTGGGACAACCGCTATCCGATCGGAACCCATCTTCCCAACGCCTATACCGACCGCACGCGGATGATCGTTGTGGAGACGGGCGCCGCAAAGGCAGGTGGCTGGGTGGCAGAACGCAGGGATCTGCTGTCGGACTTCAGGCTGGGCTTCGGGACGGATCAGGGTGAAGTGACGTTGCTGGCCGTGGCCTCGGATACCGACAACACTGCCGAAAAGGCCAGAGCGGGCTTTGCCGATCTGCACTTTGTCGCGCGCGAGCAGCCCTGCATGAGCCGCTGAGATGGCTAGTGTGCAATGATTTCTAACAAGATAAGGATGGAACAGTCATGCATAACCTGGTTAAAGATTACTATGGCCGCCAGTTGCAGCATTCCGATGATCTGAAAACATCGGCCTGCTGCGATATGTCGCAGGTGCCGGGCTGGCTCAAGCCGCTACTGGCGCGCATTCATCCCGAGGTGACTTCACGCTACTATGGTTGCGGCCTGGTTTGCCCTCCCCTGCTTGAAGGCTGCCGGGTGCTGGACCTGGGCAGCGGCTCCGGGCGTGATGTTTATGCGCTGGCGCAGCTTGTGGGCGAGCGCGGCCATGTGGTCGGCGTAGACATGACCGAGGAGCAATTGGCGGTCGCCGAAAAACATCGTGGCTACCACAGCGAATTGTTCGGCTTTGACAATGTGACCTTCAGGCAGGGCTACATTGAGCGGCTCGACGAACTCGGGCTGGAACCGGGCAGTTTCGATGTCATCGTATCAAACTGTGTGGTCAACCTGTCCCCGGACAAGGATGCCGTGTTGCGCGAGGTGCATCGCCTGCTCAAGCCGGGCGGAGAGTTTTACTTCTCCGATGTTTATGCCGATCGGCGTGTGCCGGACCAGGTTCGCAATGACCCGGTCATGTACGGCGAATGCCTGGGCGGCGCGCTCTACTGGAACGATTTTCTGCGGATTGCGCATCGGCAGGGTTTTGCCGACCCGCGCCTGGTTACCGACCGGCCACTGGAAATTACCGATCCGAAGCTTGCGCTGATTGCAGGAAATATCCGTTTCTACTCGGCGACCTATCGCCTGTTCCGGCTGGATGACATGGAAACCGCCTGTGAAGACTACGGACAGGCGGTTATCTACCGCGGCTCGCTGCCGGATGACCCCCATCGTTTTATGCTGGACAAGCATCACGATATTGAAGCCGGGCGTGTTTTCCCGGTCTGTGGCAATACCTGGCGAATGCTGCACGAAACCCGTTTTCGGGAGCACTTCGAGTTCATCGGCAACTTCGGTCGCCACTACGGGCTGTTTTCAGGTTGCGGCGGAGGACTGCCCTTCGATCGTGAGGTTGCAGCAAGCGCAAGCAATACATGCTGCTGAGTTATCTGATTGATCGACAGGGCAACAGTTTCCCGCCGAAACAACCTTATCCGGCGAGCAGGTAGACGCGCCATTAAAGCGCTGCGGAGGCGTGGCCAAATTGACCCTACAAGTTGACCTAGATCAATAAAATGGGGTTTTGTTATGCTATATTTCCGCACCAATGTGGTTGCTAGGGCCAATACAAAGCTAGGTTTGATAAGGCTTGGCAACGAGTGGCCCCATAAATATTGGGTGTTTCCAGTAAAAATAATAAATAATCAAGAATAAGAAAGTTTCAGGAGATCTGTCATTCACGTGCAGGTCCGGTTTGCTGGTTAAACCGGGTTCATGCCTACACGCGGGTGTCACGTTGTGAATTTTCCGGGTTTTCGGGAAATTCAAAGCCAATCCGTAACAGTTTGTTTTTTGAATCCATAGAAATAGAAAGGAATGCGATATGAAACTGCTAGCAGTTACCGTTTCCCTAGGAGCGGCCATGCTGGTCATGATGACAGCACCCAGTTATGCGGCTGGTGGAGATGCAATTTTCAAGAAGGGCTGCGCCGACTGTCATTACACTGACGGCCCGGCAAAGGAAAAGACCATTGCAGACCAGCTGGCAAAGAAGGGGCCGGAGCTGTTTTATGCCGGCAGCAAGTTTCAGAAGGCCTGGCTTTCAGCGTGGTTGCAGGATCCCAAGCCGATTCGCCCGATGAAATACAACTCCCTCACCGAAAAGAACAAGGGTGACCATCCCAAGTCGTCGGCCAGCGATGCAGCTGCGCTTACGGATTACCTGATGAGCCTGACTTCTCCCAAAGTCACGACAGGCAAAATCAAGCCTAAAAATGACGTGCGGGCCCGCAATACCTTCACCAAGAAAATGCCCTGCGGTGGATGCCACCAGTATGAAATGAAGGGTGATGTGCAGGGTGGGCTGAGCGGACCAACTCTGGTTGGCGCAGGCAAGAGGCTGAATCCTGACTGGGTTTATGCCTACCTGACAGACGTCAAGACCTTCAAGCCGGTTCGGGATATGCCAGACTTTTCCCAGGCGCTGAATCCGAAGGCCATTGAAGGTCTGGCCGCATACGTAGCCACTTTTGAGTGATAGAAACGAATTAACGGAGGGATAGACTCATGTCGAGATTTGTATTAATGACGGCCATGGCGCTTGGCCTGACCCTGGGTGCGGCTGATTCGGCGCAGGCAGCCGACGGCAAGCAGGTATATGATTTTTATTGTGCGCAGTGCCATGGTGAAAAGGGTGACGGCAAGGGTGTCAATGTCACCAAGGATTTTTCCACGGACCCGCGTAACTTTACCGTTACGGCGGATATGGAGAAGCGTTCCGATGACGATATCAGAACGGTCATCAGGGATGGCGGCCCGGCGATCAGTAAATCGCCTTTGATGCCGCCTTGGGGTGCAACCATATCTGACGCGGAAGTGGACGCACTGCTGGCGCATATTCGCAAGCTTTGCAAATGCACGGCCAAGTAGGGTGATCTGAGTGAAATTGCTGAGCAAAAGGTATCTTGCTGACGGCCTGATTCTTTCGGGGCTGCTGGTGAATCTCGCTTTTATCGGCTTGATCCTGTATTTCTACGTTATTTAATTCAGTAAGCAAGGCTCGCAAGGGGGGGTTGCCCACCCTTGCGAGATAAGGTTGGCTACGGGCAGATAAACCGCTGAGGGAGGGTTAGTATGAGTGATGATAATTGTGAAACGGAAGATTGCGGAGCTACGTGGTTGGGGCCGACTATTTTTGTCTCGGTGCTGGTCGCAGTGACTGTTTTCTTTGTGTGGTTCTTGGGGGCGTAACGACATGAAAGCTTATTTTTTGCCGTTTATCGGCGCATTTATAGTGTTTTGCCTTGTATTTTTAGCTCTGGATTTCACGATGATGAAACTCCAGGGGTTGTCGTTGATGTATGTCCAATAAGGAATCATCGTCACCATCCTTAAGGATGTTTGCCCTTAAGGTAACGCACATGCGTGCATAAACAGGAGTAGATCTTGCTAACACGGAATATGAAAATAACCTTCGGGGCATTTATGCTGGCCATCATGGCCATGTTTGTGCTGCCCGATTTCATGCCTGCAGTGCATGCTTCCGAGGCAGTAGCTACAGCTGCCGCATCGGACGCCGCTGCAGAGCCCGTCGCAAATGCGATAACCTTTCCGCCGGCGCCGCAACTGACCGAGTCGGACTACCCCACCATACCGGGCGTCAATTCAAGGGTCATGGTATGGCTGGTAGCGCAGTTGCATCTCTGGTTTGGCGCCTTTGTGGTAGCGGTCCCCATGTTCGTGTTCATCATCGAGGTGATCGGCATGATGACCCGGGACGAGCGCTATGACAACATGGCTTACGAATTCATCAAGGTCAGCATCACGGCCTATTCGCTCACCGCGCTTCTGGGCGGTTTGCTGGCTTTCGGTCTGATACTGTTCTATCCGGACTTGTTCCAGTATCTGTCCATGATATTCAAGGAGAGCATGTTTGCGTATGCGCTGTTGTTCTTCGCAGAAAGCGCGGTCCTGTATATCTATTACTATGGCTGGCACTGGTTGCAGGGCGGCAACAAGAAATGGATACACCTGACCTTCGG
>JBFKMJ010000145.1:0-4501 GCA_041629915.1 Gallionella sp. | reverse complement strand
GTGGTGGTGGGTGATTACGAGGGCTTCCTGCACGGCCTGAATCGCGAAAATGGCAGCTTTGCCGCACGCCTCAAGCTCGACGGCAGCGCGATTCAGGTCGCGCCGGTCGGGCTCGACGACGGCCTGCTGGTGCAGACGCGCGACGGCGGGTTGTATTCGCTGTCAATCAAATAACAAACTGAAAGCATCCGTCCACGAAAAACACGAATGGCACGAAACAAATAACAGCATGATGTAAATTTTGACTTTGAGAGATCGACCATCAGTCTTTCGCTCCAGCATGGGGTTGTATACAGCGAACACACCCGTTACGCCCATTTCGTGTCTTTCGTGTTTTTCGTGGACAATTTGTCATTTTAGGTAAACAAAAAAAACACACAATGCTTCCCACACTTGTTTTAGTCGGCCGTCCTAACGTGGGTAAATCCACCCTGTTCAACCGCCTCACGCGCAGCCGTGACGCGCTGGTCGCCAACCAGCCCGGGTTGACGCGCGATCGTCATTACGGGCACGGCAGGCTGGGCGACAGACCTTATCTGGTGGTGGATACCGGCGGGTTGGAGCCGGTCGCCAAAGACGGCATCCTGTTCGAGATGGCCAGGCAGAGCCGTCAGGCGGTGGACGAGGCTGACGTGGTGCTGTTTCTGGTGGACGGGCGCGCCGGTTGCACGCCGCAGGACACCATCATCGCCGAACAATTGCGCAAGACCGGCAAGCCGATTTTGCTGCTGGTCAACAAGGTGGAGGGGATGCAACGCGCCAGGGTGACAGCCGAATTTTTCGAGCTGGGACTGGGCGAGCCGCTGCCGATTTCTTCGGCGCATGGCGACAACGTGAGCGAAGTGGTCGAACTCGCACTGGAAAACTTTCCACCCGAAACCGAAGCTGAGCCCGTTGCAGACAAGTGTCCGAAAATCGCCATTGTCGGCCGTCCGAATGTCGGCAAATCCACGCTGGTAAACGCCATTCTCGGCGAGCAGCGCGTGATCGCGTTTGACCAGCCGGGTACCACGCGCGACAGCATCTATATTGACTTCGAGCGCGGCGGCAAGCACTACACCATCATCGACACCGCCGGCGTGCGGCGGCGCGGCAAGGTCGAGGAAGCGGTGGAAAAATTTTCCGTGATCAAGACCATGCAGGCCATCGAGGACGCCAACGTGGTGGTACTGGTGGTGGATGCGCGCGACCAGATTACCGAGCAGGATGCACATGTCGCCGACTTTGTGTTGCAGGCGGGGCGTGCGCTGGTGCTGGCAGTGAACAAGTGGGACGGGCTGGATGAATATCACCGCGACATGGTGAAGAACGACATCGAGCGCAAGCTGCATTTTCTGGGTTTCGCCAAGCGGCATTACATCTCGGCGCTGAACGGCAACGGTATCGCAGGCGTGTTGAAGTCCGTGGACGAAGCCTATGCTGCCGCGATGTCCAAACTGTCCACGCCCAAGCTCACCCGCGCGCTGATTGCCGCACTGGAAAAGCAAATGCCGCCCAAGAGCGGGCGCTTCACCCCCAAGATGCGTTATGCGCACCAAGGCGGCAGCAATCCCCCGCTGATCGTGATTCACGGCAGCGGACTGGATGGCGTGTCGGCCAGCTATACACGTTATCTGGAGCGTACCTTCTGCGAAATCTTCAAGTTGCAGGGCACGCCGCTCCGGGTTCAATTCAATTCCAGCAAGAATCCGTTTGAGGGCAAAAAGCCCAGGCCGCTGACCGAGGCCGAGCAACGCAAGGCACACCGGGCACGGATTCGCGGGCGCAAGCTGTATGGATAAATCGAACAATATAATCCGATAGTTATGTCACTTTCGCAGTCATACAATGTCAATAATGTCATCCATTGGTACGATCCGGATGAAATTCGTAAGGCCAAGGCTTACCTGAATTCAATCAGCAACCTCGATGTCAAGCCGGACAGGATTACGGCGCTGGTCAAGGGGACGGCGCCCAACCCTTACGCTGTGGAGGTGATATTTGACACTGACGAGGAAGGCGATCTGTTTGTCGATACGACATGCAGCTGTCCGGTAGCATGGAAATGCAAACACACCGCGGCGGTACTGCTGTCGGCGCTGTCACTGCCGCGTACACCAACAGTCAATCATGCCGTGCTGCAATGGGTCGAATCCTTCAAACGCACCGCCAATGCGCCGCCGAAACGAGCCGCCAAGCCTGTAACGAGGCTGGAAAAACTGTGTTACGCCATTACTGCGTCTGATCACAAGGGAAGTTACGTTTTCGGGCTCTACAAGGGCAAGCTGGATGCCGAGGGGCGGCTGACAGGCGGGCTGGAAGAATGGGGTAATGTCGAGCGGGCCTTGCTTAAACCGCCGCAGTTTGTTGCCGAAGAAGACATGCCCGTCCTGCGCCTGTTGTGGCAGCAACGCGATAAAAATGACTGCTTCCCCATCAAGGGTGCGCATGGCAACGAAATTCTGACACGCATGCTTGAAAGCGGGCGCTTGTTCCTTGTGGAATCAAATGCAGGCAGCCATTACCAGGAATCCGAGCCGGTTCGTCTCGTGCCGGGCAAGGCGCGCAAGGCACACCTGGAATGGGGCATCGACGAATCCGCGTGCAAGTTTCCCAGGCTTGCGGGCAGTGCGGCCATGGCCGTGTTCCCTTTCAATGAGGCTGTCTGGTATGTTGACGCCGGCACGAGGGAAGTTGGCCAGTTGAATACCCTGCAGCCGCCCGCGCGGATTGTGCAGTTGCTCAATATGCCGCCGCTTGCCGAAATCGATGTTCCGGTGGTGTCCGAGACGTTACGCGAGCTGGTTCCCGATTTGCCGCCGCCTGCTACCGCGCGACTGCGCATCCTCGTCGATCCGCTGGTGCCGGTGCTGTTGCTGGATACGTCGGAGTCGTCATGGATGGGCCGCTATCGCGGTTACCGCTATGGCATGCAGAAGCTGGACTTTGCGTGCGTCAAATTCCGTTATGGCGAGGCCCTGCTGCCGCCCGGCCATCCGAGCGAATTCATCACCCTGCAGAATGGCGAAACGGTGCGCGTGACGCGCAACCAGAAGGCGGAGAAACGTTTTCTCAAGTCGCTCGGCGAATACGGGCTGGAAGAAGTGCCGGGTTTTGTGCTGCCCGGCAGCATCGGCGAGCAGTCGTTTTTCGGGCTGGAAAACGAACGGGCATGGCCGCCTTTCATGCAGCAGGCTGTACCCCAGCTGCGTGCGGCGGGATGGGAGGTCATCATCCCCCGTGGCTTCCGCCACCATGTTCTTGAAGTGGAAGCGTGGGAAGCGGAATTCGGCAAGGAAAAGGGGGGCTGGTTCAACCTGAATATGGGTATCGTGGTCAACGGCCAACGCCTGCCATTGGCGCCTCTGTTGCATGAATTGTTCAAGACCGACACACGCTGGCTGGATGCCCTGCATCTGGAAGCATTGAATGACGACGAGCCCGTCGAATTGTCGCTCGGTGACGGTGCCAGGGTGCATGTTCCCGCGGGGCGCATCAAGCCGCTGGCACGCACGCTGATCGAGTTGTTTGACGGCAAGGGCGGCAATGAGATTCGTCTGTCCCGCTATGATGTGGCGCGCATCGACGAGCTGGCCGGGATGGCGCGCTGGCAGTTCAAGGGTGTAACCGCCGTCGCAGCGCTTGCCAACAAACTCAGGAATACCTCGGGCATCAAGGCGGCAACCGCACCTGACGGTTTTGCGCTGCAATTGCGTCCCTACCAGCTGGAGGGACTGTCCTGGCTGCAATACCTGCGTGAGCAGGAGCTGGCAGGAATATTGGCCGACGACATGGGACTGGGCAAGACCGCGCAGGCGCTGGCGCATCTGCTGCTCGAAAAGCAGAGCGGACGGATGGACAAACCTTCGCTGGTCGTGCTGCCGACCTCGCTGATTTTCAACTGGAAGCGCGAGGCGCAGCAGTTTGCCCCGCAACTCAAGCTGCTCTCCCTGCACGGCAAGGAGCGGGCGGAGCATTTCCCGATGATTCCGCAGCATGATGTCATTCTTACCACCTACCCGTTGCTGTGGCGCGATGAGCAGGCGCTGGCGGAGCATGAATACCACCTGCTGATTCTGGACGAAGCGCAGACGGTCAAAAATGCATCCAGCCAGGCGGCGCAGGTGGTGCGCAAGCTGAATGCGCGCCATCGCCTGTGTCTCACCGGCACGCCGCTGGAAAATCATCTGGGTGAGTTATGGGCACAGTTCGACTTTCTGCTGCCCGGATTGCTGGGCACCTCGAAGGAGTTCACCAGAATCTGGCGCACCCCGATTGAAAAACAGGGCAACAAATTACGCCGCGACTTGCTGGCCAAACGCGTCAAGCCCTTCATCCTGCGCAGGCGCAAGGAGGATGTCGCACAGGAACTGCCGGAAAAAACCCTGATTGTGCGCACCGTCGAGCTGGAGGGTTCGCAGCGCGACCTCTACGAAACGGTACGCACTGTCATGGACCAGCGGGTGCGCGACGAAATTGCCGCCAGGGGTTTCGCGCGCAGCCACATTGTGATTCTCGACGC
>JBFKMJ010000144.1:0-4506 GCA_041629915.1 Gallionella sp. | reverse complement strand
GACGCTGCAATTCCTGCAGCAACGGCTGGGCGTCGTCAACGTAACAGAACACCGTCTCCCCGCTGATTTCGAAGCGTTGCGCATGGTGTGCAGCATGGCTTCTTGCCCATTCTGCCGCGCCCTCGCCAAACACTTCGACCACTTGCGGTTCGATGTTTTGCTCGATCAGTTCGCGCGGCGAACCTTCGCTGATGATGCGTCCGGTATCCATCACCGCCAGGCGATGGCACAGTCGCTCCGCCTCGTCCATGAAGTGCGTGGTAAGCAGCAGCGTCTTGCCGCGTGCGGTCAGTTCGCGCAGGCGTTGCCAGATCAGGTGGCGTGCCTGCGGGTCGAGGCCGATGGTCGGCTCGTCGAGAAAAATGACTTCCGGATCGTTCACCAGTGCGCGCGCCAGGGTCAGTCGCCGCTTCATGCCGCCGGAC
This sequence comes from Gallionella sp., assembly GCA_041629915.1. GTDB lineage: Bacteria > Pseudomonadota > Gammaproteobacteria > Burkholderiales > Gallionellaceae > Gallionella. Next base: position 4,081 of record JBFKMJ010000144.1, on the reverse strand, counting down.
AGGGTTGTTATCCTGGCGTCGCGCTTCTGGGTCAGGTTGGCAAATTCCAGCAGCTCCGGCAGGCGCGCCTCGACAGCCGCATCGCTCATGTCGAAATAGCGGCCGTACACCAGCAGGTTTTCTGCCACGCTGAAATCGGGATCAAGATTGTCGATCTGCGGCACCACGCCGACGCGCAGTCTGGCGGCGCGCGATTGTTCCGGCACGGCATGATCCAGCAGGCGTAATTCGCCCGCATCCGGTGCGATCAGGCCGAGCAGCAGGCGTAACGTGGTGGTCTTGCCCGCGCCATTCGGTCCGAGCAGGCCAAAGCATTCGCCGCGTCCGATGGAGATGTCCAGCCCGTCCACGACGGCCTGTCCGCCATAAAATTTGCGCAGGCCGCGCGCGCTCAGCACCGTGCTCATCTTGTCCATTTGACGCAAATCCGTTGCAACGGCCGGTCGCGTCCGCAGGCTTGGTACGGCGACAACATCAGATCTTCAGACGCTCGACGATGCGGCCGTGGTTGAGGTGCTCGTCGATGATTTCGTCGAGGTCTTGTTCGTTCCGGTAGGTATACCAGACGCCTTCTGGATACACCACGATCACCGGCCCTTCCTCGCAACGTCCCAGGCAGCCGGCGGCATTGATGCGGATGCTGTTGCGGCGGGTGGACAGGTCGAGCTCCTTGACCTTGTCTTTCACATAGGCGCGTGCTTTTTGCGCGCCGTGGTTGTTGCAGCAGTCGCTGCCGTCTTCGTGCTGGTTGATGCAGAAAAAAACATGCTTGTCGAAAAAACTCATGGTGTGCTCCGGACGAATAAAATGAGGCGAAACTGGGGTTACGATTATATTGCCCGCGTGCGCCACAGGTGAAGCATCAGCAGCAACGGAAAGATCAGCGTGATGGTCTGTGCCAGACCGTTGTAATTAAGCAAATGGCCGTAATGCCAGTGATAGATGGACATGGCGGCGGCGGGCGTGTTGTCATCAAACACGAAATTCACGATGACAAAATAGATCAGCGTCACCACGGCCCCCGCGACCATGGCGGCGCGACGCGGCAGCCACAGCATCACAATCAGCAGCAGCATCCCCAGCAGCATCCCCAGCATCGCTTCGCTGTTGATCCACAGCAGCAGCGCCCAGGATTTGAGCAGCAGCGCGGCGGTGATGAACTTGGCCAATGCCACCACGCTCAACACCACCGCAAGCACCGTGAGCGTATGGCGCGGCACACGCAGCAGGGTCAGCATCAATGTGCCCAGCATCAATAAATTCAGCGCGACGGCACCGCTTTCCCACATCCCGAAGGGCGCGGGCGGCCGGGTGACAAATGGCTGGCGCGCCACCTCGCTGATGAAGACATTGCCCAGCATCGGCAGGGACGGATTGATCTGGCCGAATATCCACAGCGCCAGTAACGCCAAGCCGAAGTCCATTTCCTTGCCATGCTGAAACAGGTTGACGCGCCAGTGCGTCAGGTACGAAAAAAGCCGGGTCCACGAGGCCATGCTCATGGCCAGCAATGTGCCTGCCAGCGCGCCCAGGCTGTTGGACAGCAGATCCATATTGGAGCTGATGCGTCCGGGCAGATACATTTGCAGGTATTCCATGCTCGCCGACAACAGCACACCCAGACACAGGGCGAGCATGGCGCTGACGGTCGCGCCGAAGCGCGCACGCAACGTCAGGCCGGCCAGCAGGCCGAATGGCAGGTAGGACAGCAGATTGATGACCGTATCGAATGCGGTGTAGGTCAGCGACAGGGGCGCCGCCAGCACTTCGGCAAAATTCACTCCCTGTTCGCGCCATCCGGTAAAGGGCGACAAACTCGCATACATGATGAACAGGGTGTAGCCAAGCGCCAGCCAGGTGCGCAGGCGAGCGCGGGTTTCGGTGATGAATAGCTCTTTCATGCCTTGTGCCCATTCCGGCCGGATGCCCGATCGTTTGCCTGCGATCCGCGTCTCATGCCGGTTCCCGGGATGGTTATGTATTCAACCGGCCGAGCAGCTCGCGAACTTTGAGCGGGTCGTCGGCGCGCAGGATTTTTTGCGTCAGTGCGGTCAGTTCCGGCAGGCTGGTGCTGAGCACACGCTGTTTGATGCTGGGCACCTGCGCCGAAAACATCGAAAGCTGGCGCAGGCCGAGACCCAGCAACAGACGGGTGTAGGTCTGTTCGCCGGCAATTTCGCCGCATACCGAAATCGGCACGTCCAGCTTGTTGCAGGTACCGATGACATGTGCCAGCAGATGCAGGACGGCGGGATGCAGCGGGTCATAAAGATGCGCGACTTCTTCGTCGGTGCGATCAATCGCCAGCGTGTACTGAATCAGGTCGTTGGTGCCGATGGACAGAAAATCCAGTTTTTTGGCGAAGATATTGATTGCCAGCGCGGCGGCCGGAATCTCGATCATGCCGCCGATTTTTATGTCGTGGTCGCAGGGGATGCCTTCTTCCGCGAGGCTTTGCCGGGTTGCGGCGATGAACTGCAGGGTCTGGTTGAGCTCCGACACGCTGGACAGCATCGGGATCAGTATCTTGATGTTGCCGTAATGCGAGGCGCGCAGCAGCGCGCGCAACTGGGGGCGGAACAGCTGCGGTTCGGCCAGACACAGGCGGATCGCGCGCAATCCCAGTGCCGGGTTGTTGGCGACGCGCTCCACGCCCTTGAGCTGTTTGTCCGCGCCCAGGTCGAAGGTGCGTATGGTGACGGGCTGGCCTTCCATGCCTTCCGCGGCCGCGCGATAGGCTTCAAACTGTTCTTCCTCGTCCGGCAGTTCATCGCGGTTGAGAAACAGGAATTCGCTGCGAAACAGGCCGATTCCGGTCGCACCGTTTGCTTTCACTTCGGCGATGTCTTCCGGTTTCTCAATGTTGGCGTACAAGTCGATGACCGTTCCATCCAGTGTGTTGGCGCGCGCCGTGCGCAGCCGCTTGAGCTTCTTGCGCTCCAGTGCCCATTCGCTCTGGCGCAGCTTGTATTCGGCAAGAACGGATTTGTCCGGATTGACGATCAGCACGCCCTGTTCGCCATCGAGTATCAGCAGGTCGTCTTCGCGGACCAGCTCGCGCGCATGGTGCAGACCGACCACGCAGGGTGTATTCAGGCTGCGCGCGACAATGGCGGTATGCGAGGTCGCGCCGCCCACATCGGTAATGAATGCGGCATATTGCTGCGGCCGGAACTGGATCAGGTCGGCTGGACTCAGGTCATGTGCCACCAGAATGGTCTCGACATCCAGGCGCGTCGGTGTCGGATGATGACCTGGGTGTCCGAGCATTTGCTTGAGCAGCCGCTCGGCCACCTGTTTGACATCGGTCTGCCGCTCGCGCAGGTAGGCATCCTCGAATTCGTCGAATTGCGCAACCAGCGTTTCCGTTTGCACCTTGAGCGCCCACTCGGCATTGCAATGTTCGCTGGCAATCATTTCACGCGGTGCGACACTCAACAGCGGATCGTCCAGGATCATCTGGTGCAGTTCGAGGAAGGCATCAAACTCGGCAGCGGCGTGCGTCGGGCGATTGCTGCGCAAACTGGAAAGTTCTTTGCGCGTGGTTTGCAGTGCGGCGTCGAAGCGCGCAATCTCCTCCTCGATGAACTTCCTGGGGAGCACGTAATGCGCCACCTCCAGCGAAGAGTGCGACACAAGATGGGCATGGCCGATGGCGATGCCGCTGGAGACAGAGATGCCGTGCAGCGTAAAACTCATATGCACCCCAGCAAATCTACTGCGCAACCTGATTGCGGTGTTGCGCGGTACTCGAAATCCTCATGTACTTTTAGTACATTCCGGTTTCTGCGTTCCGTGCGCCTTGCACTCAGGCCGCTCGCTACGATTTTCCGAGGTGCATTGGCTAAAATCATTCGCCTTCTCCGAAATGGTTGTTGACGAGATTCAAAATGGCCTGCATCGCCTTGTCTTCGTCCTCGCCGTTGGTCTCGACACCGACAGTGGCACCCTTGGCGGCCGCCAGCATCATCACGCCCATGATGCTTTTTGCGTTCACGCGGCGGTTGTTGCGCGACAGCATCACTTCGCATTTGAAGCCGGAAGCAAGCTGCGTGAGCTTGGCCGAGGCGCGCGCATGCAG
>JBFKMJ010000143.1:0-4558 GCA_041629915.1 Gallionella sp. | reverse complement strand
CCGCAATGCTGCAGCGTCGTCGAAGCCTGCGCGGGCAGCGGCAAGACCTGGCTGCTGGTGTCGCGCATCGTGCGCCTGTTGCTGGACGGTGCGCAGCCTTCGCAGATCCTCGCCATCACCTTCACGCGCAAGGCGGCGCAGGAGATGCAGGCGCGCTTGCGGCTGTGGCTGCGCGACCTGGCGCTGGGCGACGACGTTTCGGTGCGCCAATTTTTTGCCGAACGCGGCGTCGCAAACCTGAGTGATGCGCAACTGCAACGCGCACGCGGTTTGTACAGCAGCGTGCTGCTCGCGCAACCCGGTGTTGCCATCAGCACCTTTCACGGCTGGTTCATGCAGGTCATGCAGCGCGCGCCGATGAACGCCGACGTGATGCAGGGCATGACGCTGCTGGAACGCGCCGGCAGCGAGCAGGAAGAAGCGTGGGAAGAATTGCTGGAGCAGATGCGCAAACAGCCCGATGGAATTTCAGCGCGGCACATGCAATGGCTGTTTGGCGAATGTGGCCTGTCCAACACGCGCAAGCTGCTGTTCAACTTCCTCGCCAAGCGTGCCGAGTGGTGGGCTTACACCTCACATCTCCCCTCCCTCGCAGGCGGGGGAGGGGTTGGGGGAGAGGGTGCGTTGGCCTTCGCGCTGGATAAGCTGCGTGCCGATCTTGCCGTGGACATGGCGTTCGACCCGGTTGCCGACTGGGGACTGTGCGGCAACAGTGAAAAATTGCTGTTTGCGTTCGTGCAGCAACTGGCGAGCAATGGAACACCGGCGCAACAAAGCAAAGCGGGCGAAATCGAACAGACCTGGACGGAATCGGAACCGGAAGCGCGTTTTGAAAAGCTGCGGCCACTGCTCTTCACCCAGGCAGGCGAACCGCGCAGTTTCAAGCCGACCAAAAAGCAGGATGCTGAAACCTTTTTGCTTGCGCGCGATATGTTCTTCGACAGGTTGCAGGCCGTGCGCGACACGCTCGCCGAGCAGCAGGCCTGGCGCCTCAACGAAGCGGTGCTGCACTGCGGCGTGGCTTTTCTCGAGCGCTACCAGGCATTGAAGGCGCAAAAACAGCAGATGGATTTCTCCGATCTGGAGTGGCAGCTGTGCCGCCTGCTGCAGCAAAGCGAACACGCCGAGACCATGCAGTACAAGCTCGACAGCCGCTACCGCCATGTGTTGCTGGATGAGTTTCAGGACACCAACCCGCTGCAATGGCAGATATTGCGCGCGTGGTTCGATGCGGCAGTGGCGGTGGAATCGCAGCCGACGGTGTTCATCGTCGGCGATCCCAAGCAGTCCATCTACCGCTTCCGCCGCGCCGATGCGCGGCTGTTCGGCGTGGCGCGCGACTATCTGAAAGAACATTTTGCGGCGCATGAACTGCACAATAACCACACCCGCCGTAATGCGCCTGCCGTGCTGGATGCAGTGAATGCCGTGTTCGCCGGCCATCCCGAGGGCTTCGCGGATTTTGAGCCGCACACCGCCGAGCATACCGACTTGCCCGGCCATGTGGCGGTGCTGCCGCTGGCAACGATTGTGCAAGACAGGAATGAAGCGGCTCAGGAGGCGCCGCTAGTGTTACGCGATCCACTGACCACGCCGCGCCAGGAAGATGAAGAAGGCGCGCGCCACATGGAAGCTGTCCAATTCGCCGACCTGTTGCAAACCATCGTCGCCAACTGGGCTGTGATGGAACGAGACAGAGAGCGCCGCGCTACTTACGGCGACATCATGGTGCTGGTGCGCAGTCGCACCCATCTCGCGGTGTACGAAGAAGCCCTGCGCGCGCGCCATATCCCGTTCATCAGCTCGCGGCGCGGCGGCCTGCTCGACACGCTGGAAGCGGAAGACCTGCAGGCGCTGCTGATGTTCCTCATCACCCCCTTCGCCGATCTCGCGCTGGCCCAGGTGCTGCGCACGCCGATTTTTGCCTGCAGCGATGCGGACCTGATGGCATTAGGATTTGGGAACCGGGATTCAGGATTTGAGAGCGAGGCAATGAATGGAGACAAAGCCGCTGTTTTCCCCAAATCCCAAATCCCAAATCCCAAATCCTCCTGGTGGCAGCGCCTGCAGCATCTCGCCGAACCATCGGCCGCATTGCAACGCGCCGCCGAGTTATTGAAAAACTGGCTTGCGCTCGCAGACAAACTGCCGGTGCATGACCTGCTCGATCGCATCTATTTTGAAGGGGACGTGCTGGCGCGCTACAGCGCCGCGCTGCCGGTCGAGATGCGCGCCAAAGTCGTGGCCAACCTGCACGCCTTCATGGAGATCGCGCTCTCCGTGGATGCAGGGCGTTATCCCAGCCTGCCGCGCTTTTTGCAGGAGCTGCGCGAATTGCGCGTCAGCCGCGACGACGCACCGGACGAAGGCAAGCTCGGCACGGCGGGCGACGCGGTACGCATCTATACCGTGCACGAATCGAAAGGGCTGGAAGCGCCCGTCGTGTGGCTGCTGGATGCAAATGCGGAAGGGAAAAGCCGGGAAGGCAACGATGTGCTGCTCGACTGGCCGACGCATGAGCCGCAACCGTTGCACTTTTCCATGTATGCCGACCTGGCTTCGCGCGGCAGCAAGCGCATGCCGGTATTCGAGCAGGATGCCGCACAGCAGGCGCGCGAAGAAATGAATTTGCTTTATGTCGCCATGACCCGCGCACAGCAGGCGCTGATCGTCAGCGGCAACAGCAAGGGAGGGGGCAGGGAGGAAAAGAAGCAGGCGCCGTCCTGGTATGACCGCATCGCGGCAGTGGTCGATGCGCAGCAGAATCCGCTGTCAGCTGGAACCCATGCGGAATTGTCACAGGGGCAGGGGACAGGCGAGTTGGCGAATGAAGTTGAATTGCCCCCCGCCATCCCCACCGGCAAGCGCGCCACACGTAACACCGTGCAACAGCAGCGCGGCATCTGGCTGCATGCGCTGCTGCAACATCTCGCTTCAGATTCCCCTCTCCCGCAAGCGGGAGAGGAGCTAGGGGTGAGGGTTGATGCTCAAAGCACCGACCTCCAACATTGCCTTGCCATTCCGTCTATTGAAATAAAGTCGCTCTGGCAACAAGCCCAACACCTGCTCACCTCACCGCATCTCGCGCGTTTTTTCGATGCACAGCATTACCGCAGCGCCAGCAACGAGATGCCCTATGTCAATGCGCGCGGCGAACTGAAACGCATCGACCGGCTGGTGGAATTCGACGAGGAAGTGTGGGTGCTGGACTACAAACTGGGCGGAAACGAGGATGCCGCACGTTACCGCGCGCAGATGCAGGAATACCGCATTGCGATGCAGTCCGTGTATGCACACAAGGTGGTGCGCTGTGCCTTGCTGTTTGCGGATGGAACGCTGAGCGAAGTGCGGGGGGACGTCCTTCACCGGTAATGATTTCAGGCGATGGCGAGTTGCAAAAAGGCGCAAAAAGCCGTGATATCATCCTGACGGCCGGTCCGGATTGCCCGTGCCTGACAATTCCTCCGCCAGTTCCTCTTTACCAGCGGCATGCCAAGAGGAACCCAATCAACACAAGGAGACTGAAATGGAACATACCCTGCCTGCATTACCCTACGCGATGGACGCGTTGCAACCGCACATATCCAGTGAAACCCTCGAATACCACTATGGCAAGCATCATCACGCCTACGTCGCCAACCTCAATAATCTGATCAAGGGCACCGAATACGAGAGCCTTGATCTGGAAGCCATTATCAGGAAGGCGCCCGCCGGCGGCCTTTACAACAACGCCGCGCAGGTCTGGAACCATACTTTTTTCTGGAACGGCATGAAGCCGAAAGGTGGCGGCGCCCCAGAAGGCGCGCTGGCCGACGCAATCAGCAAGAAGTGGGGCAGCTTTGATGACTTCAAGAAAGCCTTCCAGACTTCCGCCGTGGGCAACTTCGGGTCCGGCTGGACCTGGCTGGTAAAGAAGGCCGATGGCAGCGTGGACATCGTCAATATGGGTGCGGCCGGGACGCCGCTCACCACCGGTGACAAGGCGCTGCTGTGCGTGGATGTCTGGGAGCACGCCTACTACATCGATTACCGCAACCTGCGTCCGAAATTCGTCGAGGCCTTCCTGAACAACCTGGTGAACTGGGATTTCGTGGCAAAGAATTTCGCGTGATGGCAGCCCCAGGCAGCATCATTTGAAGATGCAAAAAAGCCCGGCCTGATCAGCCGGGCTTTTTTGTGTCAGTGTTGCCGGGGCGCTGGCCGGTCCTGTCTGGCATGCAGTCCCGGAAATGAATGTCGTTCGGTTCGCCCTACTTCTTGTTTGCAGCAAGCAGATCGAGAGATTCCTGCGCGTCTGTATTGCCCTGTGCGGCGGCCTTTTCCCACCATTCGATGGCCTTGGCTGTATCCTTCGTCACGCCTTCGCCATTTGCATACATCACGGCGAGTTTGTATTGCGCAAAATCGCTTCCCTGCTCGGCAGCCTTTTCATACCACTCGGCCGCCTTGGTGGCATTTTTGGCGACGCCGTCCCCGCTGTGATACCGCCGGGCAAGACCTATCATGTCTTTTGTGCTGCCAGCCTCGGCTTTCTGCAGCACCTCGTAAAACTTGCCCT
>JBFKMJ010000142.1:0-4570 GCA_041629915.1 Gallionella sp. | reverse complement strand
GAAATACGCTGACCATAATTGCTGCCCGTGGGATCCAGTGCCGAGGCTATCCCGGCACCGATGCCAACTTTGTCGCGCTCCTGATAGCTGGCGCGGAACCGCCACTTGTCGCGCGCCAGATCAAGGCGGCCATCGATGGCATTGCGGCCGAGATTAACCGGTCCTGGCGCATGCGTTGGAAAGGGCGAACCGGTCAGCGCGTCTGCAGCGATAATCTGGCGCTGGCCATCGGCAGCACCCGCCCGCAGATAAGCTGCGACATCGTAACCGCCCCAGTCCCCGCCATATTGCACCCAGGCGTCGCGACGGTTGAACGAACCGGCGCGTAAACCGAGCTGGGTGCCCTCCAGATCATCGGCAGTCTTGGTGATGATATTGATCACGCCGGAAAACGCATCCGCGCCATACAGCGCGGAACCGGGTCCACGGATCACCTCGATGCGCGCGATGTTTTCCACGGGCATGCCGCCCCAGACCTGCGAGCGGTTGCCTACGAACGTGCTGGTAATCGGGATGCCGTTCACCAGCATCAATACCTGCGGGTTGTACTGGGTGTCTATGCCACGTATGGCATATATCGGGTTGTAGCCAATAGGGGAACGGGAGACATGAACGCCGGGTACGGTTTCCAGCACCTCGTCCAGGTCCGTCGCACCAATGGCTGCGATATCCTCAGCAGTGACCACGCTGGCGACCGAGGGTGCCCGTGAGAGGGGTTGCAGCGAGCCGCTGGCAATGCTGACAAATGATCGGTCGCCATAAGCCAGCGCCAGCTCATCTTCCTCGGACTGCGTCATGGCATGGGCGCTGGCGCCCATGGCCACAGCCAGCAGCGTGACCGCTGAATGCATAATCAATCTGTTCATCATCCCTCCTTTGGCCGCATCAACATGCGGCAATGCTTGCCCGGCAACAGGATTGCCCTCAGCCGGCAGCATCAAGATTCACGGGCGCATTCCGCCAACGGCGACGGGCAACACCCTCATATGACAGCATCCGGCAAGGCAACGGAAACAACCCGCCTTCCGGCTTATCCGCCGCGTCCAGATAGCACGGCGGCATACCGGCAAGAAAAACCGGCAATCCAAAAAAGTAATACTCGCGCGGCGACATGCCGAAATCAGCACACAGTGCGGCCGTAAGCCCAACGCTATTCATGTGCCAGCGCCAGCGTCCCTCCAGCAGGATGCGTTCCACTTCAAAAGCGAGCTTGAGATGCTGCCCATTCTCCAGGCCCTGCTCGCGCACGACCGCCATGATCGGAGCAATGCGCTCATCGGTTGGCACAATCGGCCGCCCGTAACCGCCGATGCCGCGCTTTTCCCTGATTTCGGATTGCACCAATTCTTCCAGATCCGCCCCTTCGTCCACCCGCTTTCTGGCACGGGTCAGGAATTCACTGCAGCGCAATTGCGAAGCGCCGCCATAAATCTTCGCTTCTGAAATCGCCAGTGCGGCAGCGATACCAAGCGGGCCGGTGCTGCGCGCCGTGCCTGCCAGAGCCGCGACGCGGTTGTTCCACAGACGCGCATCCGGATAGGTGTTGTGTGTCCACAACACATGCAGAACACGCATCTGCTGCGGCGTATAGTGGCGGCCGGTAATGCCTAGCGTATAAAGCTCCAGCCAGTCGAGTTCCCTGAGCGAGGTAAACAAATCCTGGCCGCGAAACACAACGCGCTCGCCGGGAAAGAATGCCCCCATTCTCGTCGCCAGCCGCCCGACCTGTTGTTCCAGCAGTTGCGGCCCGTTCATGCTCTCCCCTCCACATGATTCACCGTTTCCGGTACCGGGCCGGGATCATTTTCCAGCTCGATGCGAAAGAACGGAAATTTCTTGTGGCCATAGTCCTTCTGTTCCAGCGCGTGTACCGCCGCGCCCGGCAGGCGCAGCAGCAGAAACAGCATTTCTCCCTGCGCCGGCGTGCAGCCGAGATCGCGCAGGGCCGCAGCCGCCACACCAGTCATTGCCAGCGGCAATCCGGCGGCGGATTCCAGCGCCGGCCGGTTGGCCTGCAGCCAGGTCAGGGATGGCCCGTCATGCCGGCTGACAAGAAAATCCAGCGTCTGCAACACCGGGTTGGTGCAGCGCACGCCATGCGGGTCAAAGCCCGCCGGATGGCCGGGAGCTGGCCAGACATCCGCCGGATCATTCACCGGCTTTGTGCTCAGGCCGGTTTGCCAGTGTGCCGGATCGGTGCCGCGCTCAATCCAGTCCTGCATCGCAAGCAACACTTCGCGCGCGCCGCCGGATGCGCCCGCGCCCACCGCCAGTGCCGCCATCAGACTGGATGCCGAGGTGGAGCCGCCGACTCCCCCGCACATCGCGGCATGCACTGCCGCATCGCGCGGCCCTGGATTCGCCAGCGCGATGGCCAGGCCCTCCAGCAGCCTGGCCTGCTGCGGTGTCGGGGCTTCGCCGCGAAACAGCAGGAACAGGTACTCGATCCAGCTTGCATGGACCAGCAGGTCGCCGTAGACATCGTAACCATGGCAATGACAGGATGCTGCCGCGAACGCATTGTCGGGCTCGGCTTCCTCCTGCCAGATGCGGGTATGGATGGATTCCGTGCTCAATCCGGCGCCCCCAGTATTTTGATGCGCAACTCCATCGGCGGCACCTCCTCCGCATCGATGCGCACGTCAAGAACGGTCGGCCCCTGACGGCGCAGAATCGCATCCAGGTCAAGGCGTTCAAGGTCCGAGGCGGTGCGAATCACATGTCCCGGGATGCCCATGGATTCGGCCAGCATGCGGAAATCCACCGGCGGCAGTTCAAACCCGATCTGCTCCGCACCGGCCAGGCGCTGGGCGTGCTTCACCATCCCCAGTGCCGAGTCATTGAGGATCACGAACAGCACGGTGAGCCGCTCGGCCAGCGCCACGGTCATTTCCTGACCGTTCATCAGCAGGCTGTCGTCGCCGGTGATGCAGACCACCGGTGCCGCACGGTTGGCGAGCGCGGTGCCGACCGCGCCGCCGATGGCCCAGCCCATCGGGGCAAAATTCATAGTGACCCGCATCCAGCCGCCCGCGCTGGGCTGGTGGTCATGCATGGCCAGATGATGAATTGCCCAGGTCGTGCTGTTGCCGGAATCGGCAAGAATACGCGTATCGGGCGGAACACGGCGACCGAGTTCGCGCATCAGATACTGTGGCTTTATCGGCGCATCGACGGATGCGGGTCTGAACGATTCATTGGGGGAAACTTCACCGAGATTCTGCTTTCTGCCCGCATCGATCCCTTGCGGATTCTCCCTGGGCAGATTCTGCAGCACCCGCTCCATCACCGTGCGGATATGGCCGCGCACATGCAGACGTGCCATCGGCGAGCGCGTCAGATGCGCCTCGCAGGAATCAACATGCACCAGCCGGTCGTTCAGCAACGATTCGCTCCAGCCGAGGCTGTTCCATTCGCTCAGCGTGGAGCCGATCGCCAGGATCAGGTCGACTCTCTTATCCTCCATCGCCTTGCTGGCGGAAGGATGACCGGCAAACCCGAACACGCCGAGGTACGAAGGGTGGTGCGTGCTGATAAACCCCTTGGCATCTGGTGTCACGACGAAAACCGCACCCAGCCTTTCTGCCAGCTCGATAATGAGGCCAACGGACTCCCCGCAACCACCGCCGATCAGCACGACGACCTGCTGCGCCCTAGCCAGCTGCGCCTGTAATTCCCGTACCGCCGCATCATCAACCACAGTCGGTGGATGCAACAGATGCGCCAGATCGAAAGCCGGCCCGCCTTGCATCACATAACGCTGCACGTTTACCGGAATGCTGAGGTGAACCGGCCCCGGGGTTGGCCGGTGCGCGCTCAGTAGTGCATTGGACAGCCGTCTTTCCAGCTGATCCGGATGGGAAACCATCGCACTGTAGTGCGTGCAGGTGCGAAGCATCGCGACCGTGTCTATGCCGGCGCCGGACGATTCCTGCAACGCTCCCCGGCCCAGCAAATGCAGCGAGGGTTGGCCGGTAATGACCAGCATCGGGATTTCATTTTCATACGCGCATGACACACCGGTGATCAGATTGGTGGCGCCCGGACCGGAAGTGGCACAGCACACGCCGATCCTGCCGGTTTCGCGCGCATAACCGTCGGCCATGAAAGCGGCCCCTGTCTCATGGCGCGCAACGACCGGACGCGGCCCGCCGCGCCTGGCGCTGCGCGCAAGCGCGTTGTACAACGGCTCGATGGCGCCTCCGGGCACGCCGAATACAAATTCGACGCCGATCTGCTCCAGATAGGCGACCAGCAGGTCGGCCGCTTCCATCGGCTGCGCGTCTGCTTCGATATCTCTTTCTTGGTGTATTCTTTTCACGTACTCATCCAGTTCCGCCATCGCTCACCTTTTTGGCGCTTCATCATTATTCCAAGATGGTTTCCTTAAAGTTAAACCAGCGATTATCGTTCGCTTCCTGGTATCCGGCTGATCACCTTCCAGCCCGGCATGTTTCATCCCGCTGTCCGGATGGCGTTACAGCTGATTATTGAAATAACATTTACCCACGGATTGCGCAGGATAAAACAAAGGGTTATCGAATCGATAAGAGTAATCTATGTGAGTAAG
>JBFKMJ010000141.1:0-4634 GCA_041629915.1 Gallionella sp. | reverse complement strand
GGATGCGATGGTGGCGGCGGCAGACGACAAGGTCAGCGTGGCGGAATGCGATGCCATCGAGCGTTCGGCATGCCCGACTTGCGGCTCCTGCTCCGGCATGTTTACCGCCAATTCGATGAATTGTCTGGCCGAGGCGCTGGGGTTGGCGTTGCCCGGCAACGGCACGCTGGTGGCGACGCACGCCGAGCGCAAGCAGTTGTTCTTGCGCGCGGGGCGCGTGATTGTCGATCTGTGCAAACGCTATTACGAGCAGGATGACGCGAGCGTGTTGCCGCGTTCCATTGCCACGTTCGACGCGTTCGAGAATGCCATGACGCTGGATATCTCAATGGGCGGCTCGACCAATACCGTGCTGCATCTGCTGGCGATCGCGCAGGAAGCGGAAGTGAACTTCACCATGCATGACATGGATCGCCTGTCGCGCCATGTGCCGACCCTGTGCAAGGTCGCGCCTTCTTCCGAATATCATATGGAAGACGTGCATCGCGCCGGCGGCATTCCCGCCATTCTGGGCGAACTGGATCGCGCCGGCCTGTTGCATGCCGATGCCGGAACGATACACAGTCCGACCCTGCGCGAGGGTTTGCGACAATGGGATATCGTGCAGACCGAAGACGAAATGGTGAAGAAATTTTTTCGCGCCGCGCCCGGCGGGATGGTCACCACCCTCGCGTTCTCGCAATCCATGCTTTATCCCGAGCTGGATGCTGATCGTGCCAACGGCTGTATCCGCGACCAGGCACATGCGCATAGCCAGGACGGCGGACTGGCTGTGTTGCACGGCAACATCGCGCTGGACGGCTGTATCGTCAAGACCGCCGGAGTGGATGACAGTATTCTGAAATTCAACGGACGCGCGCGCGTGTTCGAAAGCCAGGACGATGCAGTTGCGGCGATTCTCGCCGATCAAATCGTGGCGGGCGATGTGGTAGTGATCCGTTATGAAGGTCCCAAGGGCGGTCCGGGCATGCAGGAGATGCTGTATCCGACTTCATATCTCAAATCCAAAGACCTGGGCAAGGCATGTGCATTGCTTACCGACGGTCGTTTTTCGGGCGGCACTTCGGGGCTGAGCATCGGCCATGTTTCGCCGGAGGCGGCGCAGGGCGGCGCGATCGGACTGGTGGAGGAGGGCGACACCATCGAGATCGACATCCCGCAGCGCGGCATCAATCTGGCCATTTCCGATGCGGAAATGACGCGCCGCCGCGCCGCAATGCAGGCAAAGGGCAGCCAGGCATGGAAGCCCGCGGCAGAAAGACAGCGCAAGGTGTCGGTTGCGTTGCGTGCCTACGCCGCAATGGTGACTTCGGCCGACAAGGGCGCGGTACGCGACTTGTCGCAGCTGGAAAAATGATGCGTAGTGCCAGTTAGCCACGGAACCAGCGCCTGAACGGAGGGCACCATGACCAGACAAGTCCAGGAAGCCTACATCGTTGCCGCAACGCGCACGCCGGTCGGCAAGGCGCCGCGCGGGATGTTCCGCAACACGCGCCCCGACGATCTGCTGGTGCATGCGTTGAAGAGCGTGCTGGCACAGGCGCCAACACTCGACCCAATGCTGATCGGCGATGTCATCGTCGGCTGTGCGATGCCGGAGGCGGAGCAGGGAAATAACGTGGCACGCATCGCGTCGTTGCTGGCAGGGCTGCCGAACAGTGTTCCCGGTATGACGGTGAATCGTTTCTGCTCATCCGGTCTGCAGGCAGTGGCGAATGCGGCGGATCGCATCCGCCTCGGCGAGGCCGAGGTGATGATCGCGGCGGGCGTTGAGAGCATGAGCATGATTCCGATGATGGGCAACAAGGTCGCATTCAATCCGGCGATGTTCGAGGACAGCGACCATATCGCCATCGCCTACGGCATGGGGCTGACGGCGGAAAAGGTGGCAAAGAAGTGGTGCGTATCGCGCGAGGCGCAGGATGCCTACGCGCTGCAAAGTCATCAGCGCGCCATTGCGGCGATTGCGCAGGGTGATTTCAAAGGCGAGATCACGCCGTACCAGATCGCCGAACATGTGCCGGACATGCAGACGCGCAAAATCGGCTTGAAGACGCATGAGGCGTCGCAGGATGAAGGGCCGCGCGCCGATACTTCGCTTGAGGCGCTGGCCGGACTCAGGCCGGTGTTCGCTCACAAGGGTTCGGTTACGGCAGGTAACAGTTCGCAGATGTCGGACGGCGCGGCTGCGTTGCTGCTGTGTTCGGAATCTGCGCTGAAGCGCTTTAACTTGACCCCTATCGGCAAGTTTCTGGGGTTCAGCGTGGCGGGCGTGCCGCCGGAGATCATGGGTATCGGCCCGAAAGAAGCGATTCCGCGTGCGCTGAAGCAGGTCGGTTTGCGGCTCGACGAGATGGACTGGATAGAGCTTAATGAAGCCTTCGCCGCGCAGACGCTGGCGGTGATCAACGAGGTCGGCCTTGATCCGGCGAAGGTGAATCCGCTCGGCGGCGCGATTGCCCTCGGCCATCCGCTCGGCGCGACCGGTGCGATCCGCACTGCGACCCTGCTGCACGGCCTGCGCCGCCGCAAGCAGAAATACGGCATGGTGACCATGTGTATCGGCACCGGCATGGGAGCGGCGGGAATATTCGAAAGCGTTTAGAGAATATGGGCGCATGCCGTGCAGCAGAACCGTTCCGTGGCAACCTGAGGCCTGGAACGCGGGTTTTATTGAAAGGATCACACAGGAAGTGACAGTCGATCTGAAAGAAATTCCCCTGGATACCGCCCTGGTGTACGAAGGAAGCTTCATGCAGGTGCGCAAGGACAATGTGCGCCTGCCAAATGGCGCGACAGGTAGCCGCGAATACCTCACACATCCGGGTGCGGTGGCGGTGCTGGCGATACTGGACAACGGCAACCTGGTGCTGGAGCGGCAATTCCGCTATGCGCCGCGACGCGAGTTTATCGAACTGCCCGCCGGAAAAATCGATCATGGCGAGGACATTTTGCTTACCGCGCAACGCGAGTTGCTGGAAGAGACAGGCTACACGGCAGGCGAGTGGCAGCATCTCACCACGGCCTGGCCTTGCATCGGTTACGCCGACGAGCGCATAGAATATTTTTTGGCGCGCGGCCTGACCCATCGAGGGCGCAATCTGGATGAGGGTGAATTTCTGGAGGTGCTGGAGTTGTCCTTGCCGGAGGCGATAGAGTGGATACGCCTGGGCAAGATCAACGACAGCAAAACCATCGTCGGGCTATTCTGGCTGGAGAAGCACCTCAATAATTGGGCTGAAGCGAAACCCGACGGCAATTAGCGCACTGCGTTTTTAAGTTGCTCCAGTATTGCGGGATTTTGGCTTCGGCCGCCGCTATGCGGCTTAACTTGCTGCGCAAGTTAGCCTGCGCCGAAACCCGGCCAATTAACGTACTGCGTTTTTCAACTGTTCGAGAATGGCCGGGTTTTGGCTCCGACGTAACCTGAAGGTTAGTCTGCGCCGAAATCCCGCAATGTTCAGCGCACTGCGTTTTTAAGTTGCTCCAGTATTGCGGGATTTTCCAAGGTGGAGACGTCCTGGGTGATTTCTTCTCCCTTGGCGATGGCGCGCAGCAGGCGGCGCATGATTTTGCCGGAGCGGGTCTTGGGCAGATTGTCGCCAAAACGGATTTCATCGGGCTTGGCAATCGGGCCGATTTCCTTGCCTACCCAGTCGCGCAGGCTTGCGGCCATTTCTTTGGCTTTGTCCGGGGTGTCCGGACGTGCGCCTTTCAGCACGACAAAGGCCACTACTGCTTCTCCCTTGATTTCATGGGGCTTGCCGACCACGGCGGCTTCGGCAACCAGCGGGTTGGCGACCAGCGCCGATTCGATTTCCATCGTTCCGAGACGATGGCCGGAAACATTCAGCACATCGTCGATGCGCCCCATGATCCAGAAATAGCCGTCTTCGTCACGGTGCGCGGAATCTCCCGCCAGATAATAGCCGTGCATTTCTTCCGGAAAATAACTCTTCTTGTAACGCTCCGGGTCGCCCCAGATCGTGCGTATCTGAGACGGGAAAGGGCGCTTGATGACGAGAAAGCCGCCATGCTGGTCATGAACCTCATCGCCGGCCTCATTGACGATGGTAGCCATGATGCCGGGCAGGGGCAGGGTGCAGGTGCCGGGCTTGATCGGCATCGCGCCGGGCAAGGGTGCGATCATGTGCGCGCCAGTTTCGGTTTGCCACCAGGTGTCCACGATCGGGCAGCGTGAGCGGCCGACTTCGGTGTAGTACCACATCCATGCTTCGGGATTGATCGGCTCGCCGACCGAACCGAGCAGTCGCAGGCTGGATAAGTCATATTTCCTCGGCAGGTCGCCGCCCAGCTTGATCAGCGAGCGGATCGCGGTGGGCGCGGTGTAGAAAATTGTCACCTTGTGATCCTGGATCATTTTCCAGAAGCGCCCGGCATCGGGCCAGGTCGGCACGCTCTCGAACACTACCTGTGTCGCGCCCATCGCCAACGGTCCGTAGGCGGTGTAGGTATGTCCGGTGACCCAGCCCACGTCGGCGGTGCACCAGAAAATATCGGCAGGTTTGTAATCGAATACCCATTTCATTGTCAGCATCGCCAACAGCAGATAGCCGCCGCTGGAGTGCTGCACGCCCTTGGGTTTGCCGGTGGAGCCGGAGGTGTAGAGGATG
>JBFKMJ010000140.1:0-4638 GCA_041629915.1 Gallionella sp. | reverse complement strand
GTGGGTGGCAACCACCGTTCCGTTTCCGGGCAGGGTCAGGCCAAGCGCCTCATTAAGGCAATTCATAGAGTTGGCGGTAAACATGCCGGAACAGGAGCCGCAGGTCGGGCATGCCGAGCGCTCGATGGCGTCGCATTCCGCCGCGCTGACCTTGTCGTCCGCCGCCGCCACCATCGCATCCACCAGATCCAGGCCCCGCGTCTTGCCCTGCCAGTTGACCTTGCCGGCCTCCATCGGCCCGCCCGAGACGAATATCACCGGAATGTTCAGGCGCATCGCCGCCATCAGCATCCCCGGCGTAATCTTGTCGCAATTGGAAATGCACACCAGCGCATCGGCGCAATGCGCATTGACCATGTATTCCACGCTGTCGGCGATCAGGTCGCGACTGGGCAGGGAATACAGCATGCCGTCATGCCCCATCGCAATGCCATCATCGATGGCAATGGTATCGAATTCCTTGGCGATGCCGCCCGCCTTCTCGATTTCGCGCGCCACCATCTGCCCCATGTCCTTGAGGTGGACATGGCCGGGCACGAACTGGGTGAACGAATTGGCGATGGCGATAATCGGTTTGCCAAAATCACCTTCGGTCATGCCGGTGGCACGCCACAGGGCGCGCGCGCCGGCCATGTTGCGGCCATGCGTGGAGGTGCGGGAACGGTAAGCGGGCATAATGTCTCTCTTCAAAAGTTAAAGCGCACGTATAATCGGTCGAGCGATTTTACCCGATTCCACCATAAAACCTCGGCACAACGCAGCGAGCGCAGTTGAGACAAGGCAAAAAATGGTGAGGAACCGGAATGCACTTTTCGTACATGAGGATTTTGAGCCATTTTTTAACGCAGTATCAACAAGCGCAGTAGTTGTGCAGAGGTTTTATGCTCGTTCACCCGCAATTCGATCCCGTCGCGCTGCAACTCGGCCCTTTCGCCGTGCACTGGTACGGGTTGATGTACCTGGCCGGCTTCATCACCTTCCTGTGGCTGGGGCGCAAGCGCATCGCCATGCTGAACCATCCGCAGATCGACAACAAATTGCTCGACGACCTGCTGTTTTACGGCGTGCTCGGCGTAATCCTTGGCGGGCGCCTGGGTTATGTGTTGTTCTACAAAGCCTCCTATTACCTTGCCCACCCGCTGGAAATTCTTGCGCTGTGGCAGGGCGGCATGTCATTTCACGGCGGCTTTCTCGGCGTGCTGGCGGCGATGGCGTGGCTTGCCTACAAACGGAATCTACGCTGGCTGCGACTGACCGATTTCATCGCCCCGCTGGTGCCGCCCGGACTGGCATTCGGCCGCCTCGGCAACTTCATCAACGGCGAATTGTGGGGGCGGCCGGCCGACGTGCCCTGGGCAATGATTTTTCCGCAGGCGGACAAGCTGCCGCGCCATCCTTCCCAGCTCTATCAATTTGTGCTGGAAGGCGTGTTGCTGTTCGGGCTGCTGTGGCTGTATGCACGCCGGCCGCGTCCCGTTGGTGCGGTATCCGGGCTGTTTCTGATCGGTTATGGCAGCTTCCGTTTTCTCGCCGAGTTTGCCCGTGAGCCGGATGACTTTCTCGGCCTGCTATCATTCGGCATGAGCATGGGGCAATGGCTGAGCCTGCCGATGGTGATTGCCGGTGTGCTGCTGATGCGTTACAGCACACTTCACCCTCACCTCAATCCTCTCCCGCCAGCGAGAGAGGAGGCAAACGAAAAAGGCAATTCTTAATCCTTGCGCTGCTTGACACCCAAACCCCTCTCGCACACTATTCTTACCATCAAACATCACTGAAACATCATCTTGGACGACATCTCTTTAGGCTGGTTATTTGGCATCTTGTTTTTGTTACTGGTTTTCAGCGGATTCTTTTCCGGCTCTGAAACCAGCATGATGGCGATCAACCGCTATCGTCTGAACGCCATGGTTCGCAAGGGCAATCGCAGTGCCAAACTGGTCAGCCGTCTGCTGGGCCAGGTTGACAAGCTGCTTGGCTCGATCCTGTTCGGCAACACCCTGGTCAACGTCGCTGCCGCAGCGCTGGCCAACATTATCATTCTGCGCTTATTCGGACAGAATGACTGGGCGATCCTGATGGGCACGCTGGCGCTTACTTTTGTGATTCTGGTATTCAGTGAAATCATGCCGAAAATCCTCGCTGCCACCCACCCTGAGCGCATCGCGCTGCCTGCCAGCTACATCCTCGCGCCACTGATCACCCTGTTTCACCCGGTAGTTTCGGTAGCGACAGCCCTGGTAAAAGGTTTGCTGTGGCTATTGCGCATCCGGATAGAGACGGACCAGACCAAGCAGAAAATCACGCTGGAAGAATTGCGCGGACTGGTATTGGATGCCGGACACTTCCTGCCGCGCAAACACCAGAAGATGCTGCTGAACCTGGTTGATCTGGAACGCATCACCGTGAATGATGTAATGATTCCGCGCAACCAGGTTGAGGCACTGGATATCAATGCGAACGCAAACGAATTGCGCCACCAGATCATTACCTGCCACCACACGCTGCTGCCGGTTTACGCGGATTCACCGAGCAATGTTATCGGTATCCTGCATATCAAACGCGTGCTCACCCTGCTGCAGAACGAGGAGCTGGACACCGCGGAATTACGCGAAATTCTGCATGAACCCTATTTCATCCCCTCCGACACACCGCTGCTCAGGCAATTGCAGCAATTCCAGGAGCGCCATGCAAGGCTGGGGCTGGTGGTGGACGAATACGGCGAGTTGCTCGGTCTGGTAACGCTGGAAAATATTCTTGAGGAGATCGTCGGCGAGTTCACCACCCAATCACCCGCGCAAACCGGCAAATTTCTGCGCCAGGAGGACGGCAGCCTGATGCTGGAAGGAAGCAGCAGCTTGCGCGAATTGAATCGCAAGCTGGGACTGCATTTGCCGCTGGTCAACGCGAAAACGCTGAATGGCCTTATTCTTGAACACCTTGAAGATATACCAGAGGCCGGCACCAGCCTGAAAATTGCCGGCTATCCGATAGAAATCATCCAGACACAGGATCGCATCGTAAAGGTGGCGCGCATCTTTCCGCTGCAGGCGGAAAAACAGTAGGCAATCAGGCGGGAAAGCCTTTTCGTTAACCGCTTTTCACCCTCTACTCCGGCTTTACAAGAGGCACAAAGCTCGGCATGATGCCTGTCAACGTTAGCGATTGACCCAAGGGAGAATCCATGGCTGCCGCACCAAAAGCCGCAAAAGCAAAAGAATATTCCTACCTCTGGGAAGGCAAAGACAAGACCGGCAAGTTGATCAAAGGCGAGATGCGCGCGCCCGGCGAAGCCTCGGTGTCCGCCCACCTGCGCCGCCAGGGCATCAATGTCTCCAAGGTGAAACGGCTGCGCGGCAGTACCAAGCCGGTCACCGAAAAAGACATTTCACTGTTCACCCGCCAGCTTGCCACCATGATGAAATCCGGCGTCCCGTTGCTTCAGGCGTTTGATATCGTGGGAAAAGGACACAGCAACCCATCCGTGGCACGGTTGCTGTTCGACATCAAGACCGACATAGAAACCGGCAGCAGCTTGCAGCAGGCATTCAAGAAATACCCGCTGTATTTTGACGAACTCTACTGCAACCTCATCGGGGCGGGCGAGGCCGCCGGTATTCTGGACACCCTGCTGGACCGGCTGGCAACCTACAAGGAGAAAATCCAGGCCATCAAAAGCAAGATCAAATCCGCGCTGTTCTATCCGGTTTCCATCATCGTCGTGGCATTCATCATTACCGCCGTGATCATGATATTCGTGATTCCGGCATTCAAGGAATTGTTTTCCAGTTTCGGCGCGGACTTGCCGGCGCCCACATTATTCATCATGGCCATCTCCGATGTCTTCGTGGATTGGTGGTGGCTGATTTTTGGCGGGATCGGCGGTGGCTTCTACACCTTCTTCTATTTCTGGAAGCGCAGCAAGAAAATGCAGGCGGTGATGGATCGGTTGTTGCTGAAGTTGCCCATTTTCGGCGAATTGATTCGCAAGGCAAGCATCGCGCGCTGGAGCCGCACGCTCGCCACCATGTTTGCCGCCGGCGTGCCGCTGGTCGAAGCGTTCGACTCGGTTGCCGGCGCGGCCGGTAATGCGGTGTATTCCGATGCCACAAAATATATCCAGCGTGAAGTCACCACCGGCAACAGCCTGACTGTCGCCATGCAGAATTCCGAAGTGTTCCCGAGCATGGTGCTGCAAATGGTGGCCATCGGCGAGGAGGCCGGCTCGCTGGATGCCATGTTGAGCAAGGTGGCCGATTTCTATGAGGCCGAGGTAGACGATGCGGTGGAGGCCCTGTCCAGCCTGATGGAGCCGATCATCATGGTGGTATTGGGCACATTGATCGGCGGCATGGTCGTCGCAATGTACCTGCCCATATTCAAGATGGGCCAGGTCGTTTGATGAAAAGACAGAATCGAGGATTCCGGATCGAGGATCGAGAGGGCGCTCCGCTCCTTGTTGCTCAATCCGGGCTCCCTGACCCGCAATCCTCAATCCACGCTTCTCGATTCCGAACATGAGCTTCCTGGAGCTACTGCAAGCGGTCCCCGTTGCCTTTATCGGTGCATGCCTGATACTCGGTTTGATGGTCGGCAGTTTTTTGAACGTGGTCATCCACCGCCTGCCGAAGATGCTGG
>JBFKMJ010000139.1:0-4643 GCA_041629915.1 Gallionella sp. | reverse complement strand
CCAAAAAATTCCACCGCGCTGTATGCTGCGATGCGCGATTTTGACACCATGTACGGCATCTATGGGGAGTTTCAGCGCAATATGGAACGTTACTGGTGCCTGCGCTGGTTGCAGCAGGAGCAAGCTAACATGGAAGCTCTCCCGCAAGCACCCTCACCCCAACCCTCTGATGGAACTACTAGCCATTCGACTAGCCCATCAAAAAACAATGGGCAAGTCGCTGGTTATCCCGCTTGCGGGAGAGGGGGAGAACGAGAAAAGCCATCTTTAATTTCTGAATCGCTGCGCGAGCTTATCGTTACCGCCGTTGTGCTGCGTGAAAATCTGGTCAAACTGACAGACATTCCGCTGGTTTTCCGCGCGCCGTCACTGCCGGAATTGCCTGTCAATACTCGCGTGCACCTGGCCATTGGAGAGATTGATTTGCTGGACCTGAATGTACAGACGCGCTTTGTCGCGACGCTGGATGCGGAGGCGCCAACTTGCTAACCACGCTGAACCCGCGATTGTCTGCATCGATGACTTTTTCGGTCGCGTTGCATGCCTTCGTGCTGTTCGGTATCGCGCTGGTCATGCCTGATCCGCGTAGTGCAGCCAACTTCATGCAGCCGCTGCAAGTCGTGCTGGTCAACACCAAGTCGGAATCCAAACCGGTCAAGGCAGACGCGCTGGCGCAGGCCAATCTGGACGGCGGCGGCAATACCGCCGAAGAGCAGCGTGCCAGGAGTCCGCTTCCTGCGATACGCGATGACCTGAAATTCACTCCAGAGCAACTCGCCAAGCGCGTCGCAAAGCTTGAGGAAGAATCGAAGCAGATGTTGACCAGGTTGAAGAGTGAACACAAGGTGGCGCAACCGGAACCCAAGAAACAGGAGATCAATGCCGCCAGCAGCGGCATTGATCTGGTGGCGCGCAGCCTGGAGATGGCGCGCCTCGAAGCGCAGATCGACAAGGATCAAAATACACTGCAAACATGGCCACGGCGCAAATACATCGGTGCACGTGCGCAGGAATACCGCTTCGCACAATACATCGAAGACTGGCGCATCAAGGTGGAGCGTATCGGCAACCTGAATTACCCGGAGGAAGCGCGCCGCCAGCGGATTTATGGCAAGCTGCAACTCAGCGTTGCGATACGCGCGAATGGCAGCGTGGAGAACATTGAAATCAACCGATCTTCGGGGCACCGCATCCTTGACGCGGCCGCGATGCGCATTGTCAAACTGGCCGCTCCTTTCTCGCCACTGTCAGCAGATATTCGCAGGGACACCGATATTCTGGTCATCACGCGCACCTGGACGTTTACCTCATCAGACCAGATGGAGAGCGAGTAATCATCATGACCTATCAATATGCCGTCATCGGCAACCCCATCGCCCACAGCAAATCGCCGCTGATTCACCGGATGTTCGCCGAACAGACCGGGCAGGACGTTTCCTACGAGGCGATCGAGGCGCCGCTGGACGGGTTTGCCGCGACCATCAACCGGCTGCGTCATTCAGGCTGCAATGGCTGCAATGTCACTGTCCCGTTCAAATTCGAGGCCTTCCAGCTTGCTGCCGAGCTGAGCGAGCGCGCCCGATCGGCGCAGGCGGTGAACACACTCAGCTTTGAAGGTGACATCATCCGGGGTGACAACACGGATGGCGCGGGATTGGTGCGCGATATCGAGCAGAATCTTGGCTTCTCCCTGCCGAAAAAGCGGGTGCTGTTGATGGGTGCCGGTGGCGCTGCCTATGGGGTCGCACTTCCCGTTGTCATGGCGGGAGCGCAACTGACGGTATACAACCGCACCCCCGCAAAAGCAGAGCGCCTCGCGGCACATCTGGCAGAGCATAGCCACGTCGATATCTTGAATTCGCTTGCCGACAAGGCCGGGATGGCATTCGACTGTGTCGTCAACGCCACCTCCGCAGGGCTGACCGACAGCAAAATTCCGTTGCCTGCGAGCATTTTTGCGCCTGGTGCGCTGGCCTATGACATGATGTACGGGCGCGAGACGCCGTTCATGAGGTTTGCGCGCGAACAGGGTGCGGCCATCGTGTCCGATGGGCTTGGCATGCTGGTCGAGCAAGCCGCTGAGTCCTTTTATCTCTGGCGCGGCGTGCGCCCGGACACCCGGCCAGTCCTGGAAAAACTGCGCATGGCATGAAAACGTTCGGTTACTGGAGCGGGCACTTGCTGCTCGCGCTGTTCGTCCTGTTGCTGTTCTACCAGTGCTGGATATTTATGCACATCTGCTGGTGGATCAAATTCAACCCGTCCAGCAGTGCGTTCATGCAGGACCGCCTGACTGTCATGCAGGACAAAAATGCAAAGGCCAGATTGCGCCACCGGTGGGTACCATACGAGAGAATCTCCAATAACCTGAAGCGCGCGCTGGTCGCCGCCGAGGACGCCAAATTCGTCGATCATGAGGGTTTTGACTGGGAAGGCATTCAGAATGCCTACAAGAAGAACCTGAAGAAGGGCAGGATCGTCGCTGGCGGCTCCACCATCAGTCAGCAGCTTGCCAAAAACCTGTTTCTCTCCACCCGGCGCACACCTTGGCGCAAGGTGGAGGAGGCGGTGATCACCGTGATGCTGGAGGCGGTGATGGACAAGCGGCGCATTTTCGAGATTTACCTCAACGTGATCGAGTGGGGTGACGGGGTGTTCGGTGCGGAGGCGGCTGCCCGTCATTACTACCGCATCAGCGCCGCCGATCTTTCCGCGCCGCAAGCCGCCAAACTTGCCGCAATGGTGCCGAACCCCCGCTACTATGACACCCACCGTGAAGCGCGCGTCCTGCTGCGCAAGACCGGCATCATCATGGCGCGCATGAAAAACGCCGAAATTCCCTGAGCGGTCGTCAGGCTATTTCTTTACAATAGCGCGCTATTTGCAAGGCGTGCGCCATGACTGACACCAACCACGAAAACCACTACACCGAGAATGTGCAGAATCACCTCAGGCAGGTGGAGTCTCTGCTGCACAAACACGCGTTGCTGGAAGAGGTGGTGCATCGGCAGGAGTTGCCGCGCGAAGACCGCCACGAGCTGGTGGACGCTCTGCAGCACAAACAGCATCTTGCCGAGTTGCACCGCAAACTGGACAGCCTTCATTCTGCGGATATCGCCTATATCCTGGAAGCTTTGCCCATCGAAGAACGCTTGCTGGTGTGGGAGCTGGTCAAGGCGGAGCGCGACGGCGAAATTCTGATCGAGGTTTCCGACGCGGTACGCGATTCACTCATCGCGACCATGAACCGGGAGGAATTGCGCGCCGCGGCCGAGAAACTTGATACCGACGAAATCGCAGACCTCGCGCCAGACCTGCCGCAGAACGTGATCCGCGACCTGTTCATGTCGCTGCCCATCGAGGAGCGCGAACAGTTGCGCGAGGCCATGTCCTATCCGGAAGATTCGGTTGGCGCGCTGATGGACTTCAACACCATCCATGTTCGCGAAGACGTCAAGCTGGAGGTCGTATCACGCTATCTGCGCCGTTTTGACAAACTGCCGGACCATACCGACCAGGTATTTGTGGTGGACCGGGATGACCACTTCAAGGGCACGCTGCCAATCAATCTCATCGTGGTCAACGAACCGGATACGGTGGTCGGAGATCTGATGCTGACCGATACCATACAGCTGCACCCGGACGAGAAGGCCGAACCGGCCGCACACGCGTTTGAACGCTATGACCTGGTTTCCGCGCCGGTGGTGGATGAGGACGGTAAATTGGTCGGGCGGGTGACGGTGAATGTGGTGCTGGATTACATCCGCACCGAATCGGAAAGCGATTTGCTCAATCAGGCCGGTTTGCGCGAGGAGGAGGATATTTTCGCATCGGTATGGAAGAGCGTGCAAAACCGCTGGACATGGCTGGCGCTCAATCTGGTGACGGCATTCATTGCCTCGCGCGTGATCGGCATATTTGAAAATTCCATTGAAAAGCTGGTGGCGCTGGCAGCGCTGATGCCGATCATTGCCGGCATTGGCGGTAACTCGGGGAATCAGACGATTACCATGATTGTGCGCGCCCTCGCGCTCGGACAGATCAATGCCGGCAACGCGCGCAAACTTTTCGCCAAGGAAATTGGCGTGAGCGGGCTGAACGGGTTGATCTGGGGAAGCGCGGTCGGTTTATTCGCTTTTCTCATTTACCACAGCATCCCCCTCGGCCTGGTGATGACGCTGGCGATGGTGTTGAATCTGCTGGTGGCGGGATTGCTGGGCGTGCTGATACCGTTAACGCTTTACAAGCTCGGACGCGACCCGGCGGCAGGCTCAAGCGTGATGATCACTGCCATTACCGATAGCGGCGGATTTTTTATCTTCCTCGGATTGGCGACAATCTTCCTGACCTGAGCGAAAGTGCTCACGCCACCCGCTTAAACGCGGGCTGCAGCAACAGCCTCACCTGAAAAATAAAAAGGGCGGATAGGATAAACAAACCGCCCCTCGCGGGGCAAAGCTATGCGCCCAGAATGCCTTTGCCCGCCGGTTTTTTGGCTGCAGTTTTCTTCGCGACAGGCTTTTTGGCTGCGGCTTTTTTCACTGCGGGCTTTTTGGTTGCAGTTTTCTTCGCGACAGGCTTTTTGGCTGCGGCTTTTTTCACTGCGGGGTTTTTGGTTGCAGTTTTCTTCGCGACTGGCTTTT
>JBFKMJ010000138.1:0-4653 GCA_041629915.1 Gallionella sp. | reverse complement strand
TAGGCATGGCTGAGCTCCAACCTGGTCATCGCCGCCATCCAGAACACCGCGGCGAGCAAGGCCGCGAGCAAAGCGCTGACGATCCACGGGTTGAACAGCAGGTGCATCAGGAAGATGACTTTCTCCGGCAACGGTTCCGGCAGGCTGCCGGCCTTCAGCACCTGCCACTTGATGGCGATCTGGCCGTAGGCGGTCAGCGCGATAGTCATGAAAATGTAGAAATAGCTCATGGCGTTAATCCAAATTTCGCGTAGCGAATTCCGACCGTACCCCTCGCCCGCTTGCGGGAGAGGGGGGACGGGGGTGAGGGAAACGGTCACGGTGCGGATGATTCATGATCTTGAACGATCTGTGCCGTGACCGTCAGTCGATGATAGATGTCCTGCGGGTTGCGAAAGGAGAAACCCAGCGTGGCATACAAATTCAGCACGGCGGCATTCCCCGCCGAGATCGAGCTCGCCACTTCGCCATGCCCTGCCGCCAGCAATTCTTCACAGACTGCGCTCCACCAGTATTTTGAAAGCCCTTTGCCGCGATACTGCTGCGCCACCGCGTGCAGCACGAGCCTGCCGCCGTCATGGCCGACGAAACCGGCCAGCGCGCCCTGCCAGTACAGGCCATAGACCTGCCGTGCATCGAGCAATTGCCTCAGCCAGTTGTCGTAGCGCAGGTCGGCGTGTGCCTTGTCCAGGTTGAAATCGCGGTGAAAGCGGCCGTGTGCAAAAACGCCGTGACAGATATCCAGTGCCTTTGCCGCATCCACTGCCTTCCCGATGGTCGCGTCCGCATGTTGCGCGGGGCGCAGCCGCGCCGGGCTGCAATACGGCTCGACCAGCGTATCGCAATAATAGAAACCGTGCTCGTGCAGCAGGCGCTTGTCGGCGAGCGGATCGACCTTGACGGTATGGTGGCCGGCCGTCCGTGCCGCCTGCTGCAACGCTGCCGCAGAATATTCGCGCAATTCCCAGGTCGGCATGCCGAAGGCCGCCGTATCCCACGGCGTGGATTTGAGCAGGTCAGTCATCGGAGGTCACGCGCCTGACGACATACAGCGGGCGCTTCTTGCTTTCGTCAAAGGTCTTGCCCAGGTAGATGCCAATCACGCCGAGGATCGAGATGATGATGCCGCCGATGAAATACAGCGACACAATCAGGCTGCTCCATCCCATGATCGGCACCTCGTAGAAGGTTGACCGGACGATGATGTAAAGGCCATAGCAGAAAGCAAGCATGGCCATCAGGAAGCCGAAACGCACCGCCAGGCGCAGCGGCTTGTCCGAATAGGCGATGATGGTCTCCGCCGCCAGCTTCCACAGCTTGCCGAAGGTATAGGTGGACTGGCCCTCGTGGCGCTTTGCATGCTCGACCTCGATGCTCGCCGTCGGAAATCCCATCCACTGCACCATGCCGCCGAAAAAGCGCAGCTGCTCGCGCATCGCGCGCAGGCTCTCCACCACCTTGTGCGACAGGATGCGGAAATTGCCGGTCTGCGCGTCGTAGTCGATATCGGCCAGATAGCTGAACGCCTTGTAGAACAGCCATGATGCAGTGCGCTTGAGCAGGGGGTCGCGCCGCGCGCCGCGCCGCGCCAGCACCACGTCATAGCCTTCCTGCGCCTTGGCGTACAGGCGCGGTATTTCTTCGGGACGATCCTGCAGGTCGCAATCCATCACCACCACCCAGTCGCCGTGGCAATGATCCAGTCCGGCGGTGATGCCGTAGTGCTGTCCGAAATTGCGGCTGAACTGGATGCCGCGCACCCGCCTGTCGAGCGCAGCCAGCCGTTCGATGACTTCCCATGAATGATCGCCACCGCAATCCTCGACCAGGAGGATTTCGAAATCGGGCGAAACGGTCTCCAACGCGGCGACCAGCCGACGATACAGTTCATCGAGGCAATCCTCGGCCTTGTACACGGGAATGACGACAGAGATGACCGGCGTTTTCAGGTTCATAAATTAACTTGTACTTTCCATTTTCCGGGCGACCAGCAACAGCGACCCCCCCCACGGGAATGACAGGCCGAGGCGGATCATCCCCTGTTCGACGCGCATTATCGCCCGTAGCACGGCATTCGTCAGCCTGCCAACCTTCAGACCCACCGCCTCCATCTGCTCGTCCATGTTTGCGCCGGATTTTTTCATCCCGCGCGAGGCCAGCATCAGCGGCAACAACAAGGACACGAACGAGGTCGCATATTCGACCCGGAAACCCGCGCGGGCAACTTTTTCAGCCAACTCCGCACGCGTGTAGCGGCGTTTGTGGTGGGCGAACTCGTCGACGCGGCTCCACAGCCAGCGGTGCTGGGGAACGGTCAGCACGATGCCTCCCCCCGGTTTACAGGCAACGTACATCTGCGCCAGCACGGCTTCGTCTTCCTCGACATGCTCCAGCACATCGAACGCGCCGATCAGATCGAACTCCCCGGCAAACGGAATGCGGCGCGCATCCATCTGGAACAGGAAAGTGCCGCGCGCGCGCTGAGAAGTAAATGCCAGTCCTTCGGTAAAAATATCGCTGCCGCTGAAGGACGCCTGCGGGAAAGCGGCGCGCATGCCGGACAGGACAAAGCCGGTGCCGCAGCCGATTTCCAGCACCTTGCCAGGATTAGGAAAATACTTGCGCAACACGTCCATCAGAATGGCGTTGCGCGCAACAAACCAGAAATGACTGGGCTCGACCTCGACCATCAAATGGAAAAATTCCGGGTTGAAGCCGTCGCTCTGTCCGTCCAGCTCCGGCGCAAAGGCGAGGAAACCGTTCCGTTCTTCGGGTCTATGGCCGCAAGCCGGACAGATCCAATCCGGAGCATCGAAATGACTTTCGCATGCCAGACAAAGCTTCATGTCCGACGCAGGTACACCGCCATGTCGCCCCCCTTATCGAGCAGCATCGCCAGCGGATTCAACAGCTCACCCGCCAATTTTGCCGCGCGGTAAACCGGTGCCGCGCAATCCCCTTTTTCGCAGAAGCGTACGCCACGGGTACGGATATCAGCCACCGTAAAACCGGCACGTTGCGCCAGCGTTTCCATGGAATGCGGCGTGAAGAAACTGACATGTCCGCCATGCCGGTCGATATGCAGGTATTCCCATTTCACCCCCATCGACACCATGTTCCAGCTCGCGGCGTTGCCGGTGCCAACCAGCAGAATGCCGCCCGGACGCAATATACGCCGGCATTCACCCAGCAGCTCCAGCGGCTGACTGAGGTGTTCGATCACCTCGAACAGGGTCACCGCATCAAACTGCCCATCTGCATAGTTCGCCTCGTGCAGCAATCCCTGCCGCACCTTCAACCCCGCTGCCTGCGCCGTCGCAGCGGCTTGCGGCGCGGGTTCCACGCCTTCTGCAGCGTAACCCAGCCGTACCGCGGCGCCGAGAAACGCGCCACTGGAACAGCCTACGTCCAGCAAACGGATTTGCGATGGCGGCTTGTGCAGCAGCCCGGCAATGCGGTCGAGGAATTTCCTGCTGCGCCGGAAACGCCGCGCCTCCGAACGTGCATCCGGCAACGTCCCCTGCGGGTCGTCGAATTCCTGCATCGACTCCCAGTAGCGCGCTTCGCTGCACTGGCTGAGCAATTGGCCACACGCCGTGCAGCGCAACAACGCTCCTTCCGGCAGAACATATCCGGTTGTTTCCAGCGGCGCGTTGCAACCAACCGGGCAGATATTCAGGTAACGGGTTTCTGTGTTATTCATTTCGGATTTGCCTATGGGATTTTGCTGTAAATTGTCTCATATTCGCGCGCCACCTCATCCCAGCCGCGCAAGAATTGTGGCGGCATGTCACTGCGGCATAATTGTTTTTCAATTTCAACCACCCAGCGTTCGACGGAAGCATCAAGCGGCACGACCGCTCCGGCGCCCGGCGCAATCTGCGCGACCGCTCCGCACGCATCGGATACCACCACCGGCACACGCGCGGCCATTGCTTCGCTGATGACCATGCCATACGGCTCTGCCCTGGCAGGGTGCAGCAACACGTCAAACTCGGCGAAATGAGACTGTCCGCTCCAGCCGAGCAGGCGATAGCCGCCCTGCCAGCCGGCAAATAAATGCTGAATTTCTTCCGGTTGCGGCCCGACCACCCACAACTCCAACTCATGGCGAAACCGGCGTAAATGCGCAACGATATCTACCGCCAGCGGCAGCCCCTTGCGTTGCCATTCCTTACCGACAAAACCGATTACCCCGCCGCTTGCCGGAACTGCGGGGCTGGCACGCACCGGCCCGGCCTGCACGCCGGGCACGATGGGGGCAGCTAATTTGCCGGCCAGATGGGGGTAGTAATGTGCCAACTGCTTGCTGATCACTGGCGAATTGGGAATGATGACGCTGGCCGTCTCAAGTTCGCGCCGTTCCAGAAACAGTTGCATCAGCACGCGGATCGACAGCAAGCGCCAGAACGGTTTTTCGAACACGCTTGCAAAAGGCGGGCCATGAAAAGTGGTGATGTGATGCACACTGATGCGTTCGTGGCTATGGATCAGCCAGCCCGGGTGCGGATGCGCCTCGAGCCAGCGCATCACGCGCCAACCGAAGCGCAGTAGCGACAGCCAGCGCGGCCGCCAGGCGATCTGACCAAGCTCGCATACCGCAACACCTACAGGCTTTTCGGCCAGGCAGACCTCGCACAGCACCTCGACATC
>JBFKMJ010000137.1:0-4669 GCA_041629915.1 Gallionella sp. | reverse complement strand
GGGATGGGGGTTGCTCCGTCAGGAGTCGACAGATCTCATACCGGACATCATCACCTGCTCATCGATGTGACGGCGCCCCCGGCGCTTGAAAAGCCGTTGCCTTCTGATGCGCATCATCGGCATTTCGGCGGCGGACAAACTGAGTTGGCAGTCGAGCTGTCGCCCGGAAGTCATACCCTGCAGCTGATCCTGGGCGATCATAATCATGTACCGCACGACCCTCCGGTCATGTCGGAAAAAATCACCATCACGGTCAGATAGCCGGCAGCCAGCTGTTTTCCTAGCCTTCGGTCCGGTTCAGGCGCGGGTCAAAGGCATCGCGCACCGCGTCGGCAAACAGGTTTGCCGCCAGCACCAGCACCAGCATGAAGCCGAACGCCGCCGCCAATGCCCACCACACCATCGGCTCGCGCCCCATTTCCAGCCGCGCCGCGTTGATCATGGTGCCAAAGCTGATCATCGACGGGTCGACGCCGACACCGACATAGGACAGCACCGCCTCGGCCAGCACCAGCGCGGAAAAATCCATTACCAGCGCGATCAGAATGATGTGCATCACGTTTGGCATGATATGGCGCGTCAGGATGCGCAGGGAAGACACGCCGAACGATTGTGCCGCCTGGATATAGTCCATTTCGCGCAGTTTCAGCGTCTCGCCGCGCAATAACCGGCACAGGCCGGTCCAGCTGGTGACGCCGAGGATCAGGCACAGTGCCACCAGGCGCAGGTCGGCGCGCGCGGCTGTGGTGTCAAACCATTCCGGATGGGTGTCGATGGTCACCTGCATCATCAGCACCGCCGCCGCAATCAGCAGCACGCTGGGGATGGAGCTCAGTACGGTATAGATGTATTGAATCACGTCATCTATCCAGCCACTGAAATAACCGGCGGCGACACCGAGAAACAATGCCAGCGGCAAGGTTACCAGCGTGGTCACCGTGCCGATGATGAGGCCGGTGCGGATGCTCTTCAGCGACAGGTACAGCACATCCTGCCCGACCTTGTCGGTGCCGAGCACGTGATAGGCCGTGGCAAGGTTGGCGGTTGCGCCGATCAGAACGGTGATGGCAAGGGTGGCGATCAGCATGGGGCGCAGCGGCAGGCGGCTTTGCGCCAGCCATCTTCTGCAACCCAGTGCAATCAGCAGCCCCGCCAGTAAACCGCCCAGTGCACCCAGCAGGGCGCGCTTCAACACATCGCCATCGCGCTCCGATATGTCTGCAAGGTGCGTGCCGGCGTATTGCAAACGCGGATAGTCGCGCAGTACGTTACCCTGCGCATCGGTAATGCTTTCCTTGGCGTAGAGCGTGATCGCAAATGGTGCGGAATAGGTTTTTTCGGTGCGGGCGCGCAACGGTTCGACCAGCCTGTCGAACACACTCAGCACTTCCGGGGAATATACCGTCTCGCCGTTGTTCTGCCCCGGCAGTGCCGCACGGTAGTGCAGTGTGTCCAGCAGCCCGACCGCAAGGAACAGTGACAGCACCAGCAGTGACACCATTGCCACGCCGCTCCGGGCCACGCGCCGCCACGGCAGCAGCAGATGCTCGCGCCGCCGTATGTACCAGGTCGTTGCGATGCCTGCCGCCAGCAGCAGGAACACCAGCGCGTCGCTCCACAGGATGACCGGTGTGAAGCTCATTGCAAGCGCACCCGCGGATCGACGACCGTATAGGAAATATCGGTCAATATCAGACCGGCGATATACAGTGCCGAACCGAGAAATACCATCGCGCGCACCACGCTGAAATCCTGCGCGTTGATCGCATCGATGGTGTAGCTGCCCAGGCCGGGAATGCCGAAAAACGACTCGGTGAGCAGGCTGCCCATGAACAGCAGCGGAATCACCACCACCACGCCGGTGAGAATCGGGATCATCGCGTTTTTCAGCACGTGACGGAACAGGACGCGCAGCTCGGACAGGCCCTTGGCGCGCGCGGTGCGCACGTAGTCCTTGCCGATTTCCTCAAGGAAGATGGTGCGATACCAGCGGCTGCTGGAGCCGACGCCGCCCGCCACGCCGATAAGTATCGGCAGCGCCACGAACCTGAAAGCGCTTGCGCCGCCGTCATAACCTGAAACCGGCACCAGATGCCACAGCTTGCTTACCAGAAACTGCCCGCCGATGATGTAAAACAGCCCGGAAATGGACATCAGCAGCACGCACAGCGCCACGCCTGCAATGTCGAGTGCGGTGGCCCGGAACAGCGTCATGAGCAGCGCAAAGCTGACATAGACGATGAGGCCGATGATGAAGGTCGGCAGCGCGATGGCGAGGCTGGGCCCCATGCGCGTGACGATTTCGCGCTCGATGCTGCGCCCGTCGTCCGAGTAGCCGAAGTCGAACACGAACATGCTGGCGGATTTTTGCCAGAAGATGGTGTCGGTTACCTTGCTGGTTCCTTCTGAAGCCGCATTCAGGAAAAGCGGCATGTCGTAGCCGCGCTGTTGCTTCCATTTCTCGATGGCCTCGGGGGTGACGCGCTTGATGCCAAGCTGCATGCGCGCCATATCGTCCGGCGTGTTCACCACGAAGAACAGCGTGAAGGTGAGCAGGTTCACCCCGATCAGGATGGGCAGGGCGTAAAGGATGCGGCGGATAATGTAGGCAATCATGGCTGGTCGCCATTGTACGGGCAAAAGGGTGCAGGATAAATGCAGAATCAGGTTCCGCCACAACGGGGCATCGTTGATGCCAGATTTGAACTTTTCTGTTATCTTGTCAGTCTTATCCCCCGTAACATGATTGGCGATTAACTCAGGAGATTACACATGCCATACCCACTAGCAACTCAAGCCGGCGCATTCACCGTCGAACAGAACAAGGTACTGCGCAATACCTACATGATGCTTGCGCTTACCATGATTCCGACCGTGATTGGCGCATTTGTCGGAATGTCCATGAGCTTTTCGTTCATGGCGGCAAGCCCGATCATGGGAGCGTTGCTGATGTTCGGCGCGATGATGGGTCTGATGTTTGCCGTCAGCGCACTTCGCAACAGCGTGTGGGGCATCGCCGCGCTGCTGGGCTTTACCTTCGTGGCGGGCGTGTTTCTTGGCCCGATTCTGCAAGTTGCACTGCAATTATCCAACGGCGGACAGTTGATCGGCCTGGCCGCAGGTGGCACCGGCATCATCTTCTTCTCGCTGGCGACTATCGCCACCGTGACCAAGAAGGATTTCAGCTTCATGGGCAAATTCCTGTTCATCGGGCTGATCCTGCTGATCATTGCCTCGCTGGCCAACCTGTTTTTCCAGATACCGGCCATGTCACTGACCATTTCGTCGATCGCCGTGCTGATTTTCTCGGCTTTCATCCTGTATGACGTCAGCCGGATTGTGCACGGCGGCGAAACCAACTACGTGATGGCGACACTGGGTCTGTTTCTGAGCATCTACAACCTGTTCATTCACCTGCTGAGTCTGCTGATGGCGTTCAGCGGCGAGCGGGATTAACAAACCGCAGCGACAGTAAAAAGGCGACCTCAGGGTCGCCTTTTGTTTTTGGTGTCGCCCACCAACCGGTCAGTTCCGGCTGGAGACTCGCCCTTCCAGCAACGCCTCAAACGCCCCGATTGGCACCGGCCTGCTGAACAGATAACCCTGGTAGGCCTTGCATGCGCGCTGCTTGAAGAATGCGAGCTGCGCGTCGGTCTCCACGCCTTCGGCGAACACATCGAGCTCCATATCCCTCGCCAGATCGACAATGGCCTGCACGAGTTGCGCATCGCTATATTCCCCGGCCATCTCCTGCACGATCTGGTGGTGAATTTTGAGATGATCCGAAGACAGCCTTTTCATGGAATGCAGGGATGAGTATACGGAATCAAAATCGATTATCGACAGACTGATCCCGAGGTTGCGCAGGGCGTGCATTTTTTCCAGGGTGCCGTTCAGGTCGGCTGAAACCACGCCATGGGTCAGTTCCAGCTTCAGGTGCGACGGCCTGATCAGATGCCGTTCGACGATGGCAGACACCTGTGCGACGAAATCCGGTTGCTCAAATTGCCGGGCGCTGATATTAACCGTCAGCGTCAGGTCACGCACAAGCTCGTTGCCCTGCCAGCAGGCCAGCTGAGCACAGGCCTTGTTCAGCACCCATTGCCCGATATCGGGCATCATCCCGCTTTCTTCCGCAACCGGAATGAACTGATCCGGCATCACCAGGCCGCGCAACGGATGCTGCCAGCGCAACAGGGCCTCCGCGCCGACCGGGTTCTGGTCGCTGTCCACCTGAACCTGGTAATACAAACACAACTCGTCACGCTCGGCGGCATGCTGCAGATCCGCCTTGAGCGCATCATGGCGTTCAACGTTGTCCTGCATCACCGGGTCGAAAAAACGCACCGCATTGCGCCCCTCGTTCTTGACCTGGTACATCGCCAAATCGGCATGCCGCAGCAGCATGTCTACCGATTCCTCATTGCCGTGATACAGGGTGATGCCGATACTGGGCGAGCTGGTATATTCATGCTCCTTGAGCTGGTAGGGCCGCGCCAGCGCCTCACGGATTTTTTCCGCGATCATGCCGATCTTGTGCGAGGCATCCTGTTCGTTGCTGCTGATTCCCTCGACCAGGATCACGAACTCGTCCCCGCCCAGCCTTGCGACGGTATCCACTTCGCGCACACATTCCTTGATGCGCCGTGCAACCTCGATCAGCATCAGG
>JBFKMJ010000136.1:0-4676 GCA_041629915.1 Gallionella sp. | reverse complement strand
ACGGTCATCATTTTCGGGCGCACCCGCTCCACCGCACCTTCCATGACCGCTGCATAGAGATCGCCGGTGGTTATATTTTGTCCTTCAGCTTTGCGTTTTGCCTTGATCTCCTCCCATGAATGCTCAAGATAGATCAGCATCACCACCCCGGTTTCCGCCGCGACTCCGGACAGCGCGATGAAACCTACCGCAACGGCAACGGATAGGTTGTAGTCGAGCAACCATATTAGCCATACGCCACCGACCAGCGCGAACGGCACTGAGAGCATTACGATTAACGATTCGGTCACGCGCATGAAGTTGAGGTAAAGCAGCAAAAAGATGATCAGCAAGGTAACCGGTATAACGATCCTCATCTTGGCGGCGGCACGCTCCATGTATTCGAACTGCCCCGACCAAACCAGCGAATATCCTGCCGGGATATTTACTGTGCTTTCGACCTGCTTCTTTGCATGTGCGACATAGCCGCCGATATCGCTGGTCTTGAGGTCCACATAAATCCAGGCATTCGGAACGGCATTTTCCGTTTTCACCACCGGCGGGCCGCGCCTGAGCTTCAACTCGGCCACCAGCGAAATGGGAATCTGTGCGCCGGTCGGTGTTGAGATCAGTACGCGCTTCAGCGCTTCCATGTTGTCGCGCAGCTCTCTCGGGTAACGCAGGTTGACCGGATAACGCTCCAGACCTTCGACCGTTTCGGTCACGTTCATGCCGCCGATGGCCGATTGCACCACATCCTGCACATCGCCGACGGTCAAGCCGTAGCGGGCGGCCTCTTCGCGCTTGATATCGAAGTCCAGGTAGTAACCGCCAGCCGCCTTGTCGGCAAAAGCAGAAAGCGTATCCGGCAGAGTCTTGAGTGATTTCTCGATATCGCCCGCCACTTTTTCCAGTACGTTCAGATCGGGGCCGGAGACCTTGATGCCGATCGGGGTCTTGATGCCGGTGGACAGCATGTCGATGCGTGTCTTGATCGGATAAGTCCACGCATTGGCGACACCGGGAAAGTTGATCGCCTTATCCATCTCCTGCATCAACTCCTTGCCGGTCTTGTCGGGATTCGGCCATTCCACTTTGGGTTTCAGGCGGATGGTCGTTTCTATCATCGACAGGGGTGCAGGGTCGGTAGCGGAATTGGAGCGGCCAACCTTGCCGAACACACTGTCAACTTCCGGAAAGGTCTTCAGTATCTTGTCGGTCTGTTGCAACAGCTCCTTCGCCTTGGTGATGGAAATGCCGGGATAGGTAGTCGGCATGTACAGCACGTCCCCCTCGTCCAGTGGCGGCATGAATTCCGAACCCAGCCTTGCCGCCGGATAGATGGAAATACCCAACACCACCAGCGCGCCGATGATAGTAGCTTTCTTCCAGCGCATTACCCAAGTAATGATCGGGCGATAAACCCAGATCATAAAGCGGTTCAGAGGGTTTTTCGCCTCCGGCATGATTTTGCCGCGAACGAACAGCATCATCAGCACCGGCACCAGGGTGACCGCCAGCAATGCGGCGGCAGCCATGGAATAGGTTTTGGTGAACGCCAGCGGGGCGAACATGCGCCCTTCCTGCGCCTGCAGGGTAAATACCGGCACAAACGAAACAGTGATGATGAGCAGCGAGAAGAACAGGGCCGGGCCGACTTCCTTGCAGGAGGTGAGGATGGCCTGGGCGCGGGAGTGGACTGTTGATTCAACATGCTCTCCCTTCCCCTCACCCCCTCGTTCAAGCCGTTCCAGATGCTTATGCGCGTTCTCGATCATCACGATGGCCGCGTCCACCATCGCGCCGATGGCAATGGCGACACCTCCCAGCGACATGATGTTGGCGGACAAACCCTGCCAGCGCATGATCAGGAACGCAATCAAAATTCCGACTGGCAGACTGATGATGGCAACCAGTGCGCTCCTGACATGCATCAGGAACAGCAGGCAGACCAGCGCGACTATGATGAATTCCTCAATCAGCTTGAACTTGAGGTTGTCCACGGCACGTTCGATCAAGTCACCTCTGTCGTAGACCGGAACAATCTCCACGCCTTCCGGCAGCCCCTTTTTGAGACTATCGAGTTTTGCACGCACCCCTTCGATGGTGGCCAGGGCGTTCTCGCCGTAGCGCATCACAACGATGCCGCCGGCCACTTCGCCTTCACCGTTGAGTTCGGCCAAGCCACGCCGCAGCTCGGGACCGAGGTGAATATTCGCCAGTTGCTTGAGATAAATCGGTGTGCCGTTCGCATCCACGCCAACGGGGATCACTTCCAGATCATGCAGGCTCTTGATATAGCCGGCAGCACGTACCATGTATTCGGTCTCGCCCATTTCCACCAGACGACCGCCCACATCATTATTACTGCGCATAATGGCCATTTTGACCTTGGCGAGCGGGATGTTGTAGGCGAGCAAGGCATCCGGTTTGACTTCGACCTGATACTGCTTGACATAGCCGCCGATGGAAGCGACCTCGGAGACCCCATCCACCGTCTGCAGCGGATAGCGCAGATACCAGTCCTGGATCGAGCGCAGTTGCGACAAATCATGGCGGCCGGACTTGTCCACCAGCGCATATTCGTAGATCCAGCCCACACCGGTGGCATCCGGCCCCAGCTTCGGCGAGACGCTGGCAGGCAGACGGTCGGCGGCGTAGTTCAGGTATTCCAGCACACGGGTGCGCGCCCAGTACATGTCGGTACCGTCCTCGAAAATCACATACACCATCGAGAAACCGAAGAAGGAATAGCCGCGCACCACCGCCGTTTTGGGCACCGACAACATCGCCGTGGTGAGCGGATAGGTCACCTGATCCTCGACCACCTGCGGCGCCTGCCCCGGGAAGCCGGTGAAGATGATGACCTGCACGTCGGACAAGTCGGGAATCGCATCCAGCGGGGTAGATTTCATCGCCTGCCAGCCCGCGAAAGAAATGAGCAGCGTCGCGATCAGCACCATGAAGCGGTTCCTGATCGACACATCGATCAGTGCGCGGATCATCGCTTGCCTCCCATGTCCATGCCACTGACATGTTCATGCATATTTACACTGCCGGTGTCAGACTGATGCGTCTCCATCGGCACCATTCCCGGCTGCATGTCTGGTGCAGGTTCGGCCTCGGGGGACACGTCTGATTTTTGCCTGGCGGCATCGAGCATCTTGGCGGTTGCTTCCTTCAGTTTCGACTCCGAATCGATCAGGAACTGACCCGAGGTCACCACCACTTCGCCTTCATCAAGGCCGCTCACGATCTGGATTTGTCCGTTCGCGGACACACCGACCATAACCTTGCGCGGTTCGAATTGACCCGGTGCGCGGCGCACGAACACCTGTTCCTGTGTGCCGGTACGCACGATGCTCTCTGCGGGAACGGTCACTGCATTCACCTGGCGGCTCGCCAGCACTTCCACATTGGCGAACATGTCCGGCTTCAGCGCGAAATCGGAATTGTCAAATTCCAGACGGATTTTGATGGTGCGCGTTTTGGCCTCGAGGTAAGGATAGATATAGGCGACCTTGCCGGTGAAGACACGGCCAGGAACGCCAGCCACTTTCATCTTTGCGGTATCACCCTCGCGCACCCACGGGAGATCGTCCTCATAGAGGTCCACGATCACCCACACACGTGACAGATCCGTGAGCATATAAAGTTCGGTTTCGGGCGTGATCCGTTCGCCTTCGCGCACACCGATGTTCATTACGATGCCGTCGAAGGGAGAATGGATATGCATGCCCTTCATGACCTTGCGCTCGGCCTTGAGCTGGGCAATCTGATGCACGGGCACATCAAGCAGCTGCAAACGCTCCTTCGCGGAGCGCAACAGGCTCTCCGCCCCATCACGCACATCGACAAACGGGCTGTCCTTCAATTTTTCCGCACTGCTCAGGGCGAGCAAATACTCCTCCTGAGTGGCGACGAGCTGGGGTGAATATATCGACAGCAGCATGCCGCCTTTCCTGACCCAGTCGCCGGTCTTGTCAATAAACAGCTTCTCGACCCAGCCGTCATATTTCGGGTGCAGGCGCACCACACGCTGTTCATCATAAGTAACCCGCCCTATCGTGCGTATATTGCGCGACAGTGTTGTGTGCTTCGCGACAGTGGTACGCACGCCAATGTTCTGAACGACAGTCGGGTCTATTTTGACTGTTCCGACCGGCGCACCCGTTCCAGCACTCTCTTCCGGATACACGGGAATATAGTCCATGCCCATTTCGTCTTTGGCCGGGACAGAGGAAGTAATGTTCGGATTCATCGGATTGCGGTAAAAAAGCGGCTTGCTCTCTTTGGGCTGGCTATCTTCGGCATAGACCGGCACATAGTCCATGCCCATCTCGTCCTTGGCCGGCGCGGGCGACGTGATGGCCGGATTCATCGGGTTGCGATAAAAGAGCGGCTTGCGCTCACCTGCGGCAGTTTTCTGGCCGACCGATTCCTCTGGCTTATCGGATGAAACCCAGTAGCCGATGCCGCCGCCGACCAGCAAGGCAATGGCTGCCGTTGCGATAATGTTCTTTTTCATTGAGACTTCTCCTTGTCTGTAGCGGGCGCGCCTGCCGGTATCGTCGCGCCGACAGCGGCTTCCAGCCTGGCCCATGCCTGCCAGCCTGAACTGAGCGCCTTCCAGTATTGCGTTTCATAGTTGTAGAGCGTGATCTGGGCGCGAACCAGGTTCAGAAAATCCACCTTGT
>JBFKMJ010000135.1:0-4688 GCA_041629915.1 Gallionella sp. | reverse complement strand
TCGCGGTCGAGCTGCGCGAGGCGTGCTTCGCCCTGTTCGATCTCGGATGCGGCGAATTCCTTCATCTCCGGGTCGGCTGCCATTTCCTTTGCGGCCCCGATGTCGGCCTGGCAAGTCTGATAGGCGCGATACAACTCCACCACCGGTTCGAGCTCGGCGCGCTCACGACCGAGCTTGCGAAACGTATCCATGTCGCGGGTAGCTTCTTCGGTGCTCAGGAGCTGATCAACTTCGTGCAGACGCTCGCCCAGCTGGGCGAGTCTGGCGGCGATGTTTTCTTTCATTCCGGTCCTATTTCGAAGGTCAAACAAGGCGGCGACGAATGAACGACGCAGGCAGTGCACTTTGCACGACTAGGAGTGAATGAGGAAGCCAACACAGTTTCACCGATGAAATAGGGTCGGAATCATTCGTCCGGATGCAGGTGATACAGGCGATGGATGACATCGAGAAACGCCTCGCGGTCATTGCCGTGCACCTGATTCAGCGCATGGGTCGGCGCGTGCAGGAATTTGTTGGTCAGGCCGTTGCTCATCGCATCCAGTACTTTTTCCGGGTTTTCGCCCTTGGCCAGCAGGCGCAGCGCCTTTTCCATTTCATGGCGGCGGTTGCGCTCGGCATGGTCGCGCAGTGCGCGGATGGTCGGCACTACTTCACGCGATTCCATCCAGTGAATGAAGTCGCTCACGCCGGAATCGATGATGACTTCCGCTTCCCTGACCGCGCTCTGGCGTGCGTCGAGGCCGTCCCTCACCACTTCGGCAAGATCGTCCACGGTGTACAGGAACACGTCGTCAAGCTCGGCAACTTCCGCTTCCACGTCGCGCGGTACGGCCAGATCGACAATGAACAGCGGGCGGTGCTTGCGCTGTTTCAGCGCGCGTTCCACCAGGCCCTTGCCGAGTATCGGCAGCGGGCTGGCGGTGCAGGTGACGATGATGTCGTGATGCGCGAGCTGCTCCGGCAGTTCGTTCAGC
The DNA here is from genome assembly GCA_041629915.1 of Gallionella sp. Classification (GTDB taxonomy): domain Bacteria; phylum Pseudomonadota; class Gammaproteobacteria; order Burkholderiales; family Gallionellaceae; genus Gallionella. The sequence goes on along the minus strand of JBFKMJ010000135.1, from coordinate 3,711 downwards.
GTGATGGCGTGGCCGTTGATGCGTCGCGCCAGCACATGCGCGCGATCCAGCGTGCGGTTGGCGACGGTGATATGTTTCGGGGAGCGCGCCGCGAAATGCACCGCGTTGAGTTCAATCATTTCACCCGCGCCGATGAACAGCACGTTTTGTTCGGAAATGCTCGGGAAAATCCGCTCGGACAGCCGCACCGCCGCTGCGGCCATCGATACCAGGTTTGTGCCGATTTCGGTCTGGGTGCGCACATCCTTGGCAACCGAGAAAGTGCGCTGGAACAGCTTGTGCAACAAAAAGCCCAGTGTGCCCGCCTCTTCGGCCTGACGCACCGCCAGCTTCATCTGCCCGAGGATCTGCGGTTCGCCCAGCACCATCGAATCCAGCCCGCTCGCGACGCGGAACGAATGCTTTACCGCCTGCTCGCGCGGCAGCGTGTAGAGATAGGGGTCGATATCCTTGCGCGGCAGGTGATGGTACTGCGCCAGCCAGTCGATCGCATGCTCGGGTTGGGCCGCATTGCAATACATCTCGGTGCGGTTGCAGGTGGACAGGATTGCCGCTTCCTTGGCCGCGCCGTTGTCCACCAGATCGCGCAGCGCACCCTCCAGCCCGTCCGCATTGAACGCGACTTGTTCGCGCACGGCAAGCGGCGCGGTTTGATGGTTAATGCCAAAGGCGAACAGCTGCATCTTGGTTTTCGGCAGGCGAACAGATTAAAAAGGTGGCGAATTATAGTATCAACGGCGGCGCAATACTATCCGGCGCGATTCGGGCAAGTCGCATAGAATGTGCGCCTGCGCATTACATTATATCTGGGCGTCGCGCGGAAGGCCGCGGCGCCTGCGATGCGGGAGGGCAAGCAATGAAATATCATGATTTGCGCGATTTCATTGCGCAATTGGAAAAACTCGGTGAACTCAGGCGCGTGACTGCGCCGGTTTCGCCGCATCTGGAAATGACCGAAATCTGTGACCGGGTGCTGCGCGCGCAGGGGCCGGCGGTGCTGTTTGAGAATCCCGTTGGCCACAAAATGCCCGTCTTGGCCAACCTGTTTGGCACGCCGCGCCGTGTGGCGCTGGGCATGGGGCAGGAGAGCACGCAGGCGCTGCGCGAAGTGGGCAAACTGCTCGCTTTTTTGAAAGAACCGGAGCCGCCCAGGGGGCTGAAGGATGCCTGGGAGAAGTGGCCGGTGCTCAAGCAGGTGCTGACCATGCCGCCCAGGATGGTTTCCTCCGCGCCGTGTCAGGAGATCGTGTGGGAAGGCGTCGACGTGGACTTGGGCAAGCTGCCGATCCAGCATTGCTGGCCGGGCGACATCGCACCACTCATCACCTGGGGTCTGGTGGTCACACGCGGCCCGAACAAGCCGCGCCAGAATCTCGGCATCTATCGCCAGCAGGTGATCGGCCCGAACAAGACCATCATGCGCTGGCTGGCGCATCGCGGCGGCGCGCTGGATTTCCGCGATCATTGTGAAAAACATCCGGGACAGCCGTTCCCGGTCGCGGTGGTGATTGGCGCCGACCCGGCGACCATTCTCGGCGCGGTGACCCCTGTGCCGGATAGTTTGAGCGAGTATCAATTTGCCGGATTGCTGCGCGGCAGCAAGACCGAGCTGGTGAAATGTTTGGGCAGCGATTTGCAAGTGCCCGCTTCCGCCGAGATCGTGCTGGAAGGTGTGATTCATCCCGGCGAGACCGCGCTGGAAGGACCATACGGCGACCATACCGGTTACTACAACGAGCAGGACAAGTTTCCGGTGTTTACTCTCGAGCGCATCACCATGCGGCGCGACCCGATCTACCACTCCACCTATACCGGCAAGCCACCGGACGAGCCGGCAATGCTCGGCGTGGCACTCAACGAGGTGTTCGTGCCACTGCTGCAGAAGCAGTTTCCCGAGATCGTCGATTTCTATCTGCCGCCGGAAGGATGCAGCTACCGCATGGCGGTGGTCAGCATCAGGAAACAATACGCCGGCCACGCCAAGCGCGTGATGTTCGGCATCTGGAGCTTTTTGCGCCAGTTCATGTACACCAAATTCATCATCGTGACGGACGACGACATCGACGTGCGCGACTGGAAGGAGGTGGTCTGGGCGATCACCACGCGTGTCGATCCGGCGCGTGACACCCTGCTAGTGGAAAATACGCCGATCGACTACCTCGACTTTGCCAGCCCGGTGTCGGGCCTCGGCGGCAAGATGGGGCTGGACGCGACCAACAAATGGCCGGGCGAGACAAGCCGCGAATGGGGTACGCCCATCGTGATGGATGCGGCGGTAAAAGCGAAGGTGGACGCGATGTGGGGAGATCTGGGCTTGTCATAAGAAAGCCTTTTGAAATCGCGCATGCTGTACATTTCACACAACATAAACATTCCCGATCACGAGATTGAGCTGACCGCCGTGCGCGCGCAGGGAGCCGGCGGGCAGAACGTCAACAAGGTTTCCAGCGCAATGCACCTGCGCTTCGATATTGCCGCGTCTTCCCTGCCCGATGAATTCAAGGCGCGCCTGCTCGAACTGCGCGACCAGCGCATCACCAAGGAAGGCGTAATCATCATCAAGGCGCAGCAGTTTCGCAGTCAGGAAATGAATCGCGGCGAGGCGTTGCGCCGCCTGAAAGAACTGGTGCAGAGCATTGCGGTGCTGCCAGCTGCGCGCCGACCCACCAGGCCCACGCGCAACTCACAGAAAAGAAGAATGGACAGCAAAACGCGGCGTGGCGCGATCAAGAGTTTGCGCGGCAGAGTGACGGAATAGGATTTTATCGACATGGCCATCAAGGCAACCATTTTCAAAGCCAATCTGCAGATCGCGGATATGGAGCGGCACTATTATCAGGACCACGCGCTGACACTGGCGCGCCATCCGTCTGAAACCGATGAGCGCATGATGGTGCGCCTGCTGGCCTTCGCCCTGCATGCCCACGAATATCTGGAGTTCGGTCAGGGCATGACTGCGGATGATGAGGCGGATATCTGGCAGAAGGACCTGACCGGTGCCATCGAGTTATGGATAGACGTCGGCATCCCGGATGAGAAACTCATACGCAAGGCGTGCGGGCGCGCCAACCGGGTGGTGGTGTACTGCTACGGCGGGCGCACCGCCGAGATGTGGTTCGCGCAGAACAGCAGCCAGTTTGCACGCCAGAAAAATCTCACCGTGATCAATCTGCCGCAGCAGGACACGCGCGCCCTGGCCGCGCTGGCGCAGCGCAACATGCAGTTGCAGTGCACTATTCAGGATGGGCAGGTATGGCTGGGCGACGGCAACGAAAGCGTGATGGTGGAGCGGGTGGCACTGAAGGGGTCTCTCGATACATCATATTGAAAACCCGATCGGTCCACGAAAGGCACGAAAAACACGAAATGAATCAAAATCTTATTTGCGCGCAATCCATCACCTTTTTGGTGACTATTTAAGGCACTCTAACGCATTGAATTTTTTCGTGCCTTTCGTGTTTTTCGTGGACCCGTTTTTTTCCAGAATAATCCGCGGTCATCACCTTTTATCGCGGTAGCCTGTATTCGCAAGCGGCGCGTTAACGGCGCTGCTGAATCCACTGAACCAGCGCGTCCTGCGCGTCCTGTCCGAGCCTGGCATTCGGATGATTGATGAAAAACACCACGACCCATTCCTTGCCGTTTCGCGAGCGCACATAGCCGGCGATGGTCTTGACGCCTTCCAGTGTGCCGGTTTTCAGGTGGGCATGG
>JBFKMJ010000134.1:0-4695 GCA_041629915.1 Gallionella sp. | reverse complement strand
TGGTTTGATAGGCAACAGCAAGTTGATGCAGGAGCTGTTTCGCCAGATCATGCGGGCGGCGGCCAGCGAAGCCAGCATTCTCGTCACCGGCGAAAGCGGGGTCGGCAAGGAACTGGTCGCGCGCGCGCTGCACGACAACTCGAGCCGCGCCAAGGGTCCGTACATACGCGTGCACTGCGCGGCCTTCCCCGAACAAATGCTTGAGGACGAACTGTTCGGCCACGCACGCGGCGCATTTACCGGCGCGACCGAACAACGCGAAGGCCGCTTCGAAGCGGCGCACGAGGGAACCCTGCTGCTGGATGAAATCGGCGATGTGCCGCTGAATATCCAGGTAAAACTGTTGCGCGTCCTGCAGGAGCGTGAAATCGAGCGGCTCGGCGAAAACAAAACACGCAAGGTGGACGTGCGGATTATCGCGGCGACCCATCGCGATCTGCCGGACATGGTCAGTCGGGGAGAATTCCGTGCCGATCTTTATTACCGGTTGCGTGTACTGCCGATACAGGTTCCTTCCTTGCGCCAGCGGCGCGAGGATATCCCGTTGCTGGTCAACTCCATGCTTGCCAACATGCATAGCCGCCATCATGGCCGTGAACTACAGCTCTCCAAGGAAGCGCTTGACGCACTGAATGCCTACAGCTGGCCTGGCAATGTCCGTGAACTGGCGAATGCGATGGAATATGCAGCAGTGCATGCAGAAAACGAAAACATTCTGGCAAATCACCTGCCACCTGAAGTGCAGGAGGCCAGACTGCTGGTTGCAGGCACACTGTCCAATGCGACTTTGGCTCCTGCCCCGGTACCGGATTTGTCTCCGGCCCCCGCGCTCACGCCGCGCTATTACCGCACCCCGGTAAAGCAAAAGGAACAGGAAAAGGAAATCATCCTGCATGCATTGCAGGAAACGGGCGGCAACAAGGCCGAAGCGGCCAGAAGGCTGGGCATGTCACGCACGACACTTTGGAAAAAACTGAAACAGCATGACATCGACACGACGGCGCAATAAGCTTCGCAACCCAGCCGTTCCCGAATCGAAGACAGCGGGTTTCATTGTAGCTTCATAAAAATCTGCTACCCTATTCCACAGTAAAACACGTCGGGGAAGCGCGATGGCGATTTATGCGGTGGGCGATGTGCAGGGCTGTTATGCCGAGCTTCAGCGCTTGCTGGACCAGGTGCGCTTCGACCCGGCGCAGGATCAACTGTGGCTGGTCGGCGACCTGGTAAACCGCGGACCCGATTCAGTGGCCGTGCTGCGGCTGGTCAGGTCGCTGGGCGACAGCGCCGTCACCGTGCTCGGCAATCACGATCTGCATCTGCTGGCCGTCGCGGAAGGTGTGGGGGAACTGCATCGCAGCGACACGCTGGATGAAATTCTCAACGCACCGGACCGCGACGAACTGTTGCACTGGCTGCGCAACCAGCGCCTGCTGCATACGCAAGACGGCTACGTCCTCGTCCACGCCGGGCTGCTGCCGCAATGGAGCGTGGCGCAAGCGGCGACCTTGGCACGCGAGGTCGAAACCGCACTGCGCTGCGATGACTACGGCACCTTCCTCGCACACATGTACGGCAATTCCCCGCACAACTGGGACGACAACCTCACCGGCTACAAGCGCCTGCGCGTTATCGTCAACGCCTTCACCCGCATGCGCATCTGCACGCCGAAAGGCGAAATGGAATTCAGGTTCAAGGGCGAGGTGAAAAACATCCCGCCCGGCTACCTGCCCTGGTTCGACATGCCCAATCGCGCCAGCGCCGATGCCACCGTGATCTTCGGCCACTGGTCGGCGCTCGGCCTGCTGCACCGCAACAACGTCATCGCGCTCGACACCGGTTGCCTGTGGGGCGGCCCGATGAGCGCCATCCGGCTGGACGACCGCCAATTGTTTCAGGCCGCCTGCAACAACCCGGTGGCAAAGCATTGGTGATGGCATACACGTGGATTTGACCGTTGATTTCAATATGTATAGACTTGAGTTTATACATTTTTGCAAGGAGTGATGTCATGGCCGAGGCCGTTCTGGATATCAAGCGGTGGGGCAACAACTTGGGTGTCCGTTTGCCCGCGGCGGTAGCGCGTGAGGCGCGCCTGCATGTCGACCAGCGCGTTTGCGTATCGGTCGAAGGCGATCAGGTCGTCATCAAGCCATTAGATGATTCCCGGCTTACCCTGGAGCAACGTCTGGCCACCTACGATCCCAAGCGCCACAGCGGTGAGCAGATGACCGCGACACAAACACTGGGGGCCGAACTTTGGTAGCCGCCACAAAGGCAGCGCCAAGCAAACCCAAGTGCAAGCCTTGGGTGCCGGACCGGCAAGACATCATCTGGATCGATTGCAATCCGCAGGTTGGGCGAGAGATGCGCGATATCCACCCCTTCCTGGTGCTCTCGCCGCGCATCTTCAACGAGAAGACCTCCCTGGTCATCGGCCTGCCGATGACGACGGCGGAATACAACGCGGACAACCCGTTTGCCGTGGCGGCGGGAAAAGCGAAAGGGCAGAAAACCGGGCAAACAAGCTACGTACTTTGCCACCAGCCCAAGTCCTTTGACTGGCGCTTGCGCAAGGCCAAGGCACACCCGCTCGGCATCTTGCCCAACGCCTTGTTTGCGCAGGCCTGTGAACGGCTCAACCAGATTATCCAGGTGGGTTGAAGAACCCAGTGACGCAGCATTGGTGACGCCTGCCTGAGTCTTTGCACCAGGAAGCAAAGCCGCCCCCGGAATGTTCGGCGTTTTGGCAGTCTGTTTCATGCTGGCACGACAAGGGAGAAACGATGGATTACCTGCTTGATGCGATTCGCAAGGACCTGCTGGACCCAACGACACTAATCGGGGCGCTTTTCTATGGCCTGATACTCATTGGAGTGGCATCCATTCTGGCCGCCGCAATCCGAAAATTTGCCCGTCAAATCGAGTCGCGGCTATCGGACGTTACCGGTCTTCGCTTTGGCAGCGCGCTCGCCCAGGTGCTGGTATTTTTACTTGCATTTACCTTTTATGCCCACCTCATTCCGGAACTGCGCGCCTTGGCGACGGGCCTCCTGGCGGGGGTTGGCATTGTTTCGGTTGTTCTCGGTCTTGCCGCGCAGAGTACGCTTGGCAATCTGATCTCCGGGCTGTCACTGATACTCTACCGGCCCATTCGGGTTGGCGACCATGTTCAACTGGCCACCCCAAAAGGACTGACAACCGCCGTTGTAGAGCTTGTTTCTCTTGGCTATACGGTGCTTAGAGATGCCGAGAACGATAATATCATCGTGCCCAACAGCGTGATGGCCAGCAGCGTCGTCATACGGCTCGAATCAACAAAACAGCCACCGGCATAAACCCCCGCATCATCCCCTCCGCCTGCCTTGCATATCCGCCGCCGAAGAGGTTGGCGTGGCTGAGAATGTAGTAAACGCCCTGCATAGCCATCAAGAAAATTTGCGTATCGTAAACATTATGTTTACTATTAGTGCATGATTCAAACATTCGCCGATGCAGAAACTGAAGGCTTTTTTGTTACAGGCAAATCGCGTCGTTTACCTTCGGAAATTCTCAAGCGTGCAGCCATGCGTCTCAATCAGTTGCATGCCGCTACAGAGTTAAATGATCTACGTCTGCCTCCCTCTAATCACCTGGAGGCTCTTTCAGGTAATCGCGTTGGTCAATGGAGCATACGTATCAACCAACAGTGGCGTGTCTGTTTCAAGTTTGAAAATGGTGACGCATTAAATGTCGAAATAGTGGATTACCACTAGGAGGAATAACATGACCTATAACGGTTCAACACCCATCCATCCCGGCGAGTACCTCGCCGAAATCCTTGAAGAACTACATATTTCTCAAGCGTTGTTTGCTCGTACCATTGGTGTGTCGCCCATGCGCATTTCACATATCGTTAAAGGCAAGCGCCCTGTTACGGCTGAACTGGCATTGCTGTTTGCAAAAGCTTTTGAACAAACTCCACAGTATTGGCTCAATTTGCAAGCCAGCTATGATCTAAAAACTGCCGAGAAAAGCATCGCCAATCGCCTCTTCTCCATTCATAGCCTGGCCCATGTTTAATGGCTAGCCCTCACACCGGGCTAGCCGAGCAACGCAGGACACCGCCGCAGTTCTGTTATTAGCTAGCCACCGCCAGCAACCTCTGCATCATCTTCTCCGCCTGCCCCGCATATCCGCCGCCGAACAGATTGGCGTGGTTGAGAATGTGGTACAGGTTATATAACTCCCTGCGTACCGCGTAGCCATCATCAAGCGGATACGCGGCGCGATAAGCGGCGTAGAAATCCGCGGGATAGCCGCCGAACAGCTCCGTCATCGCAAGGTCGCATTCGCGGTCGCCGTAATAGGAGGCTGGGTCGAAGATGGCCGGCGTGCCGTCCGCAAGAAAAGCGTGATTGCCGCCCCACAGGTCGCCGTGCAGCAGCGCGGGTTGCGGCGTGTAGCCTTCGAAGAACGCAGGCAGCGCATCCAGTAATTTTTCGCCGAGCGTCTGCAGCGGGTAGCCGTTCTTCTTTGCCAGTTGCAACTGAAAACCCAGACGCTGCTCGCGCCAGAAATCTGTCCAGTTATCTTTCCAGCCGTTTGGCTGCGATGTCGTGCCGATGTAGTTGTCCTGCGCAAAGCCGAATCGAGTCGAGGTGCAACGGTGCAATGCGGCGAGTTGTTCGCCGAGCAGCCTCGCATTGCCGCGCG
>JBFKMJ010000133.1:0-4695 GCA_041629915.1 Gallionella sp. | reverse complement strand
AAGCCTATCTGACCGCCACGCAGCGCGATGTGCGCGTAATCGTGCTGATGGGCGGCGCGGATTTCTGGTCAAATGGCATTCATCTCAACTGCATCGAGGCCGCAGCCAGCCCGGCGGACGAATCCTGGCGCAACATCAACGCGATGAACGACCTGACGCGCGCCATCACCACCACTGCCAGCCAGATCACCATCGCCGCGCTGCGGGGCAACGCCGGCGCGGGTGGCGTGTTCCTGTCGCTGGCGGCGGATCATGTCTATGCGCGCGAGGGCGTGGTGTTCAACCCGCACTACAAGGGCATGGGCAATCTGTACGGTTCGGAATACTGGACTTACCTGCTGCCGCGGCGCGTGGGCGAGGTGAGGGCGGCGACGCTGACGCAGAACAGCCTGCCGGTGGGCGCTGCAGAGGCGCGCGAGATGGGGCTGATCGACGGCTGCTTCGGCAGCAGCCGGGAAGAGTTTCTGGTGCGGATAACGCAGCTTGCCGAAGAGCTGGCCGCCCGCCCGGATTATGCCGCGCTATTGCGTGAGAAAAACGCTCGCCGCGAACAGGATGAACGGCACAAGCCGCTGGAAGCCTACCGCGCCGAAGAGCTGCGGCACATGAAGCTCAACTTCTATGGCTTCGATCCCAGCTACCACGTGGCGCGCTATAACTTCGTGTACAAGGTGCCGCATGCCTGGACGCCGCTGTATCTGGCGCGGCACCGCAGGAAGGCGGCTGACTAGGCCGAAATGCATAGATATTTCTACATATGTATCCGGAGGGGATTTGCTGGTAGCGTTCGGAGCGCCCACGCATTGCTTGAAGTGGACAATTATCCAGTAAATTAGGGTGCGCCAAAATATGCACCAATTATTAATACAACGACTTGCGAAACAATTTCCAGTTTATACACCCCTGAAGGTGCCTTTTCGGAATTTTTTTAGGGTGTCTACTTTACGTTAGGATTCATGTGGAAATGTTCTGGACAATCATAACGAATGTACTCGTTTTCCTCAATGACCGTTCGAGAGATACAGGGCCACCTGGAAGAAATGTACGGCACCGAGGTATCGCCCAGCCTGATCTCGTCGGTGACAATGGGGGGATTACCATATGATCACGCTCAAGACACCTGTTTGGAGTCCGGCGGAGCTGCACCGACATCTGAATGAGGGCAGTCAGTTCTTCGTCCTGGACGTGCGGAATAAGGAGGACTTCAATGCCTGGAAAATCGAGGGTAAGGATGCGATCCAGACAATCAACATGCCCTATTTCGATCTCATGGAACTGGAGACAGAAGACGAAGAACTCGCCGTAGCGGTTGCGCGTGCTGTTCCGGACCGGCTAGGGGACAAGTTACCCCGGAGCGGGCTTATCCTGGCGGTATGCGCCAAGGGTGACACGTCAGCCCATGTTGCCGAGGGGTTGCGGCGGCTCGGCTATCAGGCACTCAATCTGGAAGGCGGGATGGCCGCTTGGGGGAACCACTACGAAATGCGGGTCGTGGAGGAAACCACTCGGCTTACCATTCTCCAGGTCAGCCGTCCGGCGCGGGGCTGCCTCAGCTATCTGCTGGCCAGCGGTGACGAGGCCATGGTGGTCGATGCCGCGCGCCACATCGAGGTCTACACCCGGATTGCCGCCGAGCGGGGCTGGCGCATTAAGACTGTATTCGACACTCATCTTCAGGCCGACCATCTCAGCGGCGGAGTGGCCCTGGCAAGGGAATTGGGGGTGGATTACTGGCTGCATCCCTATGACAGCATTCATCCCGACGACCTGCTGCCTGCGACTTTTTCATTCCATTATCTGGAGGATGGAATGGAACTGAGGCTGGGCGAGGTGAATATTCGCGCACTCCATCTTCCCGGTCACACTCTTGGCATGGTCAATCCGCTGGTGGACGAGCGTTATCTGCTGACCAGCGATACCCTGTTCATCGAGTCGGTCGGACGGCCCGATCTGGGCGGCCGGGCAGAGACCTGGACGCCCCTGCTCTATCGCTCGCTGCAACGGCTGCTGACCTTTTCCGACAATACCGTCGTGCTTCCTGCCCATTTCAGCAAAATGCACGAGGCAGATGATCAGGGTTGTTACCGTGCCAGTATCGGCACTCTGCGCAGTCACAACGAAGGGTTGCGCGTGTTAAGCCAGGGGCTGGCCGAATTCAGCGCATATATCCTGGGCAACCTGCCGGAACATCCGCCGTCCTACGACGAAATCCGGCGGGTAAATACGGGCCTGATCGAGGTGGATGAAGTGAAGGCCAGCGCGCTTGAGCTCGGCCGTAACCAGTGCGCCCTGTCACACGGCAAGAAATGACACGAACTGGCTGCATATAAACAGCGTAATAGGGGGATAGACTGAGGCCATGCTTGCGGTTGTAATAAGTCACCAGAGCCGAATTATTTTGCCGTGCTATCACACCACATCTAAGCCGCAAGCGGCATCACCAGCTCAAGTTGTTTCTTGATCGAGTCGCGCGCCACGCGCAATTCGTATTCATCCTGCAGTCCCATCCAGAATTGCACGGAGGTGCCGAAGGCTTTTGCCAGACGCAGGGCGGTATCGGCAGTAATGCCGCGCTTGCCCAGCACGATCTCGTTAATGCGGCGTGGTGGCACGCCAATGGCATTGGCCAGTTTGGTCTGGCTTATTTCCATCGGGATCAGGAATTCTTCAAGGAGAATTTCGCCCGGATGAACATTCTGCAATTTATTCATTGCTTGCTCCTTAATGATAATCAACTATCTCAACTGCATCAGGGCCGCGTTCCGTCCATGCAAAGCAGATGCGCCATTGGTCATTGATGCGGATGCTGTGCTGTCCCTTGCGGTCATCCTTCAATGCCTCAAGCCGGTTGGCTGGGGGGATTCGCAGGTCGCTCAACGACTGCGCCTTGTCGAGCATGAATAGTTTGCGCAATGCAACCTGCTGGATATTGCGGGGCAATTTGCGCGACACCTCGCCGCGCCAAACCTTTTCACTTTCTCTGGATGCGAATCCGATAATCATGCGCCAGCATAACGCACCCCGTTATACCGTGCAATAGGGGCCTTCATGGCGCCAGCTTCCATTTCATATGATGTCATCCGTCCCAGCCTTAACCACAACCAATCCATAAAAAACCGGCTGTTGACAGCATCGCGCAAGGGCATTACTAATGCGCCCCTTCAGTGCAATGCGGGAAGCGGGAAAATGACGGGGCAATTCAGGTGGTGGCACAAAGGGGATCTGGACGGCTTTTTCGGGCTGTTCGTCGACAATCTCATCCAGCTCATTCTAATCGTCGTGCTGTGCGGGGCGATCCTGAACATGCCGGGCGAGCTGGTGTACGGGCGCATCCTGCCGGGTGTGGCGGTGAGCTTGCTGATCGGCAATTTGTTCTATGCCTTCCAGGCGCGTGCGCTGGTGCGGCGCACCGGGCAGGCCGAGGTGACGGCGCTGCCCTATGGGGTCAACACGGTCTCGCTGTTCGCCTACATCCTGTTTGTGATGAAGCCGGTGCTGGACCAGACTGGCGATGTGGAGCTGGCCTGGAAAGTGGGCCTGGCCGCCTGTTTCGGCTCCGGGCTGATCGAACTGGGCGGCGCGTTCGTTGCCAGCCGGGTGAAAAAGATCACACCGCGCGCGGCGCTGCTGGCGACGCTGGCAGGCATCGCGATCACCTTCATCTCGATGGATTTCTGCTTCCGCATCTTTGCCGACCCGCTGGTCGGCTTCATCCCGCTGGCTTTCATCATGATCCAGTACATCGGCCGCATCACCCTGCCTGCGAACATTCCCGCCGGCTTCGTGGCAGTGCTGGCAGGCACGGCATTGGCCTGGGGGATGGGCAGGATGGACGGTGCAGTGCTGGCGAATGCGATGCAGATCCAGATGCAGATGCCGCATCTGTTCATCGCCGACATGATGGACGCAACCTTCTCCGCCTACATGATCGCCTTCCTGCCGGTGATCGTCCCGATGGGCTTGTTCAACCTGCTCGGCTCCTTGCAGAACCTGGAAAGCGCGGAAGCGGCGGGCGACGTGTATCCGGTGAAAAGCTCGCTCGCGGTGAACGGCCTCGGCACGATGGTGGCGGCCTGTTTCGGCAGCGTGTTCCCGACCACGATCTACATCGGACATCCGGGCTGGAAGAACATGGGGGCGGGTGCCGGGTATTCCGTCGCCAACGGCATCGCCATCACGCTGTTGTGTCTGCTCGGGCTGGTCGGGTTCGTCGCCGCGCTGATCCCGGTGGAGGCCGGGGCGGCGATCCTGCTGTGGATCGGCATCACCATCGCGTCCCAGGCCTTCCAGGCCACGCCGCGGGATCATGCGCCGGCGGTGGTCGTCGGCTTCTTCCCCGCATTGGCCGCGTGGGGACTGCTGGTGCTGGAAGGCGCGTTGCGCGCGGCCGGAACCAACATCGAGGCGGTGGGCATAAAGGCGCTGACCATGCAGATCCCCATCGCCGGGCTGATCTCGCTGGAGCGCGGCTTCATCTTCACATCGATGATCCTCGCCGCGATGACGGTGTGCCTGATCGAACGGCACTACCGCGCCGCCGCCGCATGGGCCGCCGTCGCCGCCGCGGTCAGTGCCACCGGGCTGATGCATGGCTACACGCTAAGCAACGGCGCCATCATCAATGCCTACGGGCCGTCACATACATGGCCGTTCGTACTCGGCTACGGCGGGATTGCTGCGGTCTTCCTCGTGCTT
>JBFKMJ010000132.1:0-4710 GCA_041629915.1 Gallionella sp. | reverse complement strand
TGAATGGCAGCCCGCCGCAGATTCGCGCCGCATCAACCTCGACACCATCACGCGCGAGGAAATCGCCAGCTGGAAACCGGGCGAAACCCTGCTGTTGTCCGGCAAACTGCTCACCGGGCGCGATGCCGCCCACAAGCGCATCGCCGAGATGCTGGCGCGCGGCGAAACCCTGCCGGTGGATTTCAACGGCCGCTTCATCTACTACGTCGGCCCGGTCGATCCGGTGCGCGACGAAGTCGTGGGACCCGCCGGCCCCACCACCGCGACGCGCATGGACAAATTCACCGATTTGATGCTGGAAAAAACCGGCCTGATCGGCATGGTCGGCAAGGCCGAGCGCGGCACGGAAGCCATCGCAAGCATCAAGCAGCACAAGGCCGTTTACCTGATGGCAGTCGGCGGCGCGGCCTATCTGGTCTCCAAGGCGATCAAGGCCGCCAGGGTGCTGGCCTTCGCCGATCTGGGCATGGAAGCCATCTACGAATTCACCGTGCAGGACATGCCGGTCACCGTGGCGGTGGACAGCAACGGCACCTCAGTGCACGAAACCGGACCGGCGGAATGGCGTGTGAAAATCAGCGAGATCAAGAGGGCAAAGCCCGGAGCCTGAAAGCAGACTCAGGTCAGGTAAGGTTAAATGCATTCTGGATAGAACCGTCTGGACTGCCACGTCGGCTACGCCTCCTGATGGAACTACTAGCCATTCGACTAAGCCCGCAAGCGGGCAAGTCGCTGGTTATCGCAGCGACGGGGCGCGGCGTCATACATGGACGTTCACTGGGACCTGATTGTTATCTCTTTAGATCGCGATAAAAGTTCTCGTGGGGGCCGATGGCTTCCAGATAAACCAGGTGCACGCTATCGTCGAGTGTATAGCCCAACAGATAAAGCTGCCCTTGGCTGCGAAATTTGTAAACGAACAAATCAGCCAAGTCGCCTTTTTTCCGTTCACCGATGGAAGGTTGTGCAGCGACATGCTCTACAGCATCGTCGACATCGGTTGCAACGTTACCGTGTAGCTTTTTGTACTGACGGGCAAATCGCCTCGTCTGTACAACAGCGAAATTCATGCAGGGCGGCTGCGTGGCACGAAGGGTGTAGCCTGATCGCGTGGCTCGCGCATCGACGCCAACGCTTCAGCGATAAAAGTAACCGGCAGATCCGGATTGTCGAGTGATGCACGACCAACCGTTGCCCAGTACTCAATCTGCCCGGAAATGGTACGGTGCTCGACCTGCGCTTCAGTACGTGCCTGCTCGTACAAGGTGTCATCAATCCTGACTGGCATTCCCATCATCGTTCTCCCGAATAAATGTCACTACAATAGTAGTAACATTGTAGTCTTGACAGCCTGAGCAGGGCAACTTTTTCGAATGGAAAATCAAGGAACATGGGCAGACTGAAATACTTCATCATGTGCAAGAATCGTCATCGCGAGCGAAGCGCGGCAAAACGAGGCCAACGGCCGAAGTTTCGAGAGACGGCCATCCAGCCTATCAACAGGGCCTTTTAGGGCCAAAGGCATTCTTCTTGGTAAAGCACTGGACTGCCGCGTCGCTACGCTCCTCGCCGTGACTTGGGTGTCATCATTCGCTCACGGGCGTGGCAAACGAAACGGTTTGCCCTCGGCATCCAGGAAACAATCCACCGGGCCCACCACGACACAACGCGGCTGGTCATATAAGCCCACGCACTCGTTGCATTTGTCCGGGTCGATTTCATAAATATAATCACCCTCGTAGATTGCTCCGGTGGGGCACTCCGGCTCGCAAAGACCGCAATTGATGCACTCATCCGTAATGGATAACGCCATTTCTATTCTCCAGATCGTTCGTTGAGTTTTGAATGATGCGCGCTGCACCCGCTGTCACTAAGAATATCCCATCTCCCGTGGGCGGGAGAGGGTGAGGGGCGGGATGTTGAGTATTTATTACGCTGATTCGGCCCAGGCAAAGCAGATTGTTTCAGCGTTTCCTCAGATGCCTATCCCAGCAAATGGTTCACATGCTCGCGCTCTTCGAGCAGTTCCCGGTAGCTTTCGTCCATGCGCTTGCGGCTCTGTTCGCTGATCGACAGGCCCTGCACGATGCGGTATTCGCCGTGATTGCATTTCACCGGAAAGCCGTAGATCACTCCCTCGGGGATGCCGTAGCTGCCATCGGACGGCACGCCCATGGTGACCCAGTTGTTGTGATGTGCGCCCAGCGTCCAGTCGCGGATATGGTAAAGCGCGGCATTTGCGGCACTCGCCGCGCTCGACAGGCCGCGCGCCTCGATGACCGCGGCGCCGCGGTTCTGCACGGTGGGAATGAACTCGCGTTCCACCCACTCCTGATCCGGCAGGATATCGCGCACCAGTTTGCCGCGTATCTCGGTATGGTCGAGATCGGGATATTGCGAACCGGAATGGTTGCCCCAGACGATCATCTTCTTGATGTCCTGGATTGGCTGGAACAGCTTCTGTGCGACCTGCGCAATCGCGCGGTTATGGTCGAGGCGCATCATCGCGGTGAAATTGCGCGGATCGAGGTCGGGCGCGTTCTTCATCGCGATCAGCGCGTTGGTATTGGCCGGATTACCCACCACCAGCACCTTGACGTGGCGTGCCGCATATTCGTTAAGCAGCTTGCCCTGCTCGGAGAAAATTGCGCCATTGGCCTCAAGCAGATCCTTGCGTTCCATGCCCTTGCCGCGCGGACGCGCGCCGATCAACATGGCGATTTCGGTATCCCGGAACGCAACTTTCGGATCATCGGTGACGATGATTTGTTGCAGCAGCGGAAAGGCACAGTCCTCCAGTTCCATCATCACACCGCGCAGCATCGGCTGCGCCTGCGGTAAATCCAGTAATTGCAGAATGATGGGCTGCTCCGGTCCCAGCATGATGCCGTTGGCAATGCGGAACAGAACAGCATAGCTGATCTGACCCGCTGCCCCGGTGACGGTGATACGGATAGGTGCTTTCATGTTTCTTCCCCTGAACAGATTATTTTAGACAAAAGAGGGCGAATCATAATTGTTTTGGTTTTTTCGCGCCATGCAAAAGGTGCAACATATGGTGTTGTTCCTCTTGTCACAACGCCGGTAGTGCTGTAATTTGCGCGCCGAAGCTGGAAACACAACAGCGCGAAAGTGGCGGAATTGGTAGACGCACTGGATTTAGGTTCCAGCGCCGCAAGGCGTGAGAGTTCGAGTCTCTCCTTTCGCACCAGCACGTTACCGGTATCACGCATCATGCATGGCGCAAAGCAGAAGTGATGTTCAGCGCCCCCAACCTCAAACGCCTGCCCTGCCACGGAGTTGCGTGGTAGATTTATAGTGTTATGTGCAAAAAGGGACTGTTACTGTGATAGAAGCAGCATTGCAATATCAGCATGCTATAGACGCGCAACTCAAGGAAGTGTTTGTCCTTTTTTCGCAGATTGGTTCTGTTGCCTCGGGACGCTAGTGCGCGGAGAGTAGTCTGGATATTGCAGTGGCTGCCGATCACCCTTTGATTGTTGCCAAAAGATATCCATAGCTAACATGTTGGCGGAGCGAGTCGGGCGGTCTGTTGACTTGATCGATCTCCGTATGATGTCAGATTCACTGCTTGGGCAAGTGTTGCGTCATGATGATACAATTCGCCGGTGAAGCGAGCGGGTGGCAACAAGGTTGATGGCAGGGCACATGGCCGTCAAATAATATTCAAGTTAATTCAGCAGGATAAAACCTTGTCCAGGCTGCCCCTTCGTACCCAGTTCAACTTCAATTCAAGGAAACCCAAGCATGTCCAGCGTAGAAACTGTGAGCGCGTTAGAGCGTCGTCTTAACGCATCCATTCCTCAGCAAGTCATTCGTGGCGAGGTGGCTACCCGGCTGAAAAAGATCGGGCGTACCGCAAAGATTTCCGGGTTTCGCCCGGGGAAGATTCCGGCCAAGATTCTGGAACAGCATTACGGTGCGCAGGCGCACCAGGAAGTGCTGGGTGATGTGTTGCAGCGCTCGTTTGCCGAAGCCGCGCAGCTCAATAACCTGAGGGTGGCCGGATACCCGCAATTCGAGATCAAGACCAACGACCCGAATGCCGAATCAATCGAATACAGCGCAACTTTCGAGGTGTATCCGGAAGTGACGATGGGCGATTTGTCCGGGGAAACGATAGAACGCCTGACTTATGAGCTGACCCAGGACGACGTTGACAACACCATTGCAACGCTACGCAAGCAGCGCGCCGTGTTTGAACCGGTTGACCGCGCCGCGCAGGCCGAGGATCAGGTACGCATCGATTTTGTCGGCAGGCTGGATGGCGAGATTTTCCAGGGTGGCGAAGCCAAGGACTACCCGTTCGTATTGGGTGTCGGGCGCATGTTGCCGGAGTTCGAGGCCGCTGTTACCGGCATGAAGGTGGGCGAAACAAAATCTTTTGACATGACTTTTCCGGACGATTATCACGGCAAGGATGTGGCGGGCAAACAGGTCACTTTCACTATCACCCTGCATCGCGTGGAAGAGCCGAAGTTGCCGGAAGTGGATGCGAGTTTTGCAGAATCCATTGGTATTGTGGATGGCGATGTCGGCAAGTTGCAAGATGAAATCCGTACCAATATGCAGCGTGAGGTGGAGGCTCGCCTGAAAGCGCGCAACAAGGAAGCGGCGATGGAAGCCCTGCTGAAGGTGGCGCTGTTTGACCTGCCCAAGGCCCTGGTGGAATGGGAAATGCAGAATCTG
>JBFKMJ010000131.1:0-4724 GCA_041629915.1 Gallionella sp. | reverse complement strand
GCTCATTCCTCGTCTATCCAGCCAGATATGCCTCGTCATTCGCTGTGCGGCTCCTTGCGCTTTATCCCGCAAAGACAAATTTCTAAAGGCGTCCACAGTCTCTCTTTCAACCATTATGGCAAAGGCAGCAGGACGGTAAAGCAGGTGCGCCCGGGTTCGCTGTCGAATTCGATGGTGCCGTGATGCTGGCGGACGAAATCCTGCGCCAGCGTCAGCCCGAGTCCATGCCCGTCGGCGCGTCCCGAGACCAGCGGATAAAAAATCTTGTCCTGCAACTCCGGCGGGATGCCGGGGCCGTTGTCGATGATCTGTATCATTACGGCGAGGCGGTGGCGGCGCTTGACGAGTGTCACCTGCCGGGCGATGCGGGTGCGCATGATGATGCTGCCGTTGCCTTGCATCGCCTGGGCGGCGTTGCGCACAATGTTGAGCATGACCTGAATCAATTGTTCCTTGTCGCCAATCAGGGACGGCAGGCTGGTATCATAATCGCGTTCGATTTCGATGCCATTCGGCATTTCCGCCAGCACCACGCTGCGCACGCGCTCCAGCACTTCGTGAATGTTGAACGCGCTGTAATGTGAGGCGTTTTGCGGGGTGAGCAGTTTCTCCATCAGTGCGCGCAGCCGGTCGGCTTCCTGCACGATGACCTGGGTGTATTCGCACAAGGACGGTTTTTCCAGTTCCTGCTCGAGCAGTTGTGCGGCGCCGCGAATCCCGCCGAGCGGATTCTTGATCTCATGCGCAAGGTTGCGCAACAGCAGTCGGTTGGCTTGTGTCTGGTCCAGCATCTGCTCTTCGCGCGCCAGCTTGAGCGGCCGGTCCATCGGGTGAAATTCCAGCAGCAGGCGTTGTCCGTCAAGTTGCAATGGCGTCACCGCGCAGTGCAGGTGCAGCTTGCCGTGTGCATGGGTGCCGAGCGTCAGATCGTGCTCGATGTAACTGGCATTGTCACGAATGGCATGTTGCATCGCATTTGCCAGCTGTTCGGTGTCCGTGAAGGCCTGCTGCAGCGGGTGTCCCAGCAGGTTTTTGCCGCTTATGTCGAACAGGTGTTCTGCGGCCGGGTTGAGGTAGCTGATATGCGACTGCTCATCCAGCAGGATGACCGCCGTGGCAAGATATTCGAGTGTGATGTAGGGAAAGTCAGGCATACCTTCTTGCGCAGCAGGAACCATGCCAGCCTGATGCGTTATTTGAGTTTGGACAGCTCGGTATTGAGCGCTTCGATGTTTCTCTGGTGCATTTCCACCCGGTCATTCAGCGTCTTGATCTTTTCCTGGTATTTCGCCACGTTCCGGTAGGTCTTGCCATCCTTGCCCTTGAAGACTTCCGGGTTTTCTTCGCCTTCCTGCAAATCCTGTTTGGCTTCCGCGAGTAACTTTTCTTCCGTTTTCAATTCGTCCTGCAGGATTTTGCGGCGTTTGTCATCGCGTTCCCTTTGCATTTCGCCATCAACCCTCGGGAAGTCTTCAGGCGAGGCGGCAGAGCTTGAGCGTGCCGGCGGCACCATGGTGGGCAGCGGCTCCAGAATGATTTTCTTGCCGCCCTTGATGGGCGTGCTGGAGTAGGTGACATGGCCGTCGGCATCGACAGACTTGTAAATATCCGCCTGCGCCAACACCGAGCAGAGGCTTATCATCGCAAGCAAGTATCCGAGCTTCATTTCGTTCTCCTGCAAAGTGGCGCAGTCAAGTATAGGGCAAGCGTCAGGCACAGACAAACAATTGCATACCAAAACAAAACGGGGCTTGCGCCCCGTTTTTTTGCCGTCCGGTATATTCCCGGTCAGATGCTGTAGTACATGTCGAATTCGACCGGATGCGTGGTCATGCGGATGCGGTTGACCTCGTCCATCTTCAGCGTGATGAAGGCATCGATGAAGTCGTTGGAGAACACGCCACCACGCGTCAGGAATTCACGATCCTGGTCCAGACTGGCTAGCGCTTCATCCAGCGAGGTACACACGGTCGGTATTTTCGCGCCTTCTTCCGGCGGCAAGTCGTACAGATTCTTGTCGGCCGGATCGCCGGGATGAATCTTGTTCTGGATGCCGTCCAGCCCGGCCATCAACAAGGCCGTGAAGCACAGGTACGGGTTCGCGGTCGGGTCCGGGAAGCGGGTCTCGATGCGGCGTGCCTTGTCGCTGGCTACATGCGGAATGCGGATCGAAGCGGAGCGGTTTTTCGCCGAGTAGGCCAGCTTGACCGGCGCTTCGAAATGCGGAACCAGCCGCTTGTAGGAGTTGGTGCTCGGGTTGGTGAGTGCGTTCAGCGCCTTGGCATGCTTGATGATGCCGCCGATGTAATACAGCGCAGTCTCGGAAAGGCCGGCATAGCCGTTGCCGGCAAACAGGTTTTTGCCGTCCTTCCAGATGGATTGATGCACATGCATGCCGGAGCCGTTGTCGCCGACGACAGGCTTGGGCATGAAGGTCGCGGTCTTGCCGTACTGATGCGCGACGTTATGCACCACATACTTCAGTGCCTGGGTCTGATCGGCGCGGCGCACCAGCGTGTTGAACTTGGTGCCGATCTCGCACTGGCCGGCAGTCGCCACTTCGTGGTGATGCACCTCGACTTCGATGCCGATATCTTCCAGCGCCAGGCACATTGCCGCGCGGATGTCGTTCAGGCTGTCGACTGGTGGTACCGGGAAATAGCCGCCCTTCACCATCGGGCGATGGCCGGTGTTGCCACCCTCGAATTTCTCGCCGGAGGCCCATGCGGCCTCTTCGGAATTGATCTTGAGCGAACAGCCGGACATGTCAACATGCCAGTTCACCGAATCGAAAATGAAGAATTCAGGCTCCGGGCCGAAATAGGCGGTGTCGCCGATGCCGCTGGACTTCAGGTAGGCCTCGGCGCGCTTGGCGATGGAGCGCGGATCGCGGTCGTAGCCCTTGCCATCGGTCGGCTCCACCACGTCGCAGCTAATGATCAGCGTGTTTTCGTCCATGAACGGATCGAGATAGGCTGTCGCCGGATCGGGCATCAGCAGCATGTCCGAAGCCTGGATGCCTTTCCAGCCGGCAATGGACGAGCCGTCGAAGGCGTGGCCATCTTCAAATTTTTCCAGCCCGACATATTTGGCCGGCACGCCGACATGCTGCTCCTTGCCGCGCGTATCGGTAAAACGCAAATCCACGAACTTGACATCGTGGTCACTGATCATTTTCAACACATCATTTGCCGATATCGACATAATTTCCTCCCGCAGAAATCAAAAAAATAACAATCAAATTGAGCAATCAAACCCGGAATCTCTAGTTGCAGGAAACGTGCCACACTTTCATGTGCATCCAAACGGCATTGTGCCATAAGCTTGTGGCGCACCGCGCAAAATAATTGCACCAAAATTGGGCATGCTGTGCACAGCTACGCACTAATTTTGTGCATGGCGCTGATAAACACGAATGGCGCGGAATAATTTGTTGTCACGCACCAGATCATCGCAGCGTTCCTGCAATCGGGCGGCGTCCGCCTGCTGCTGGGTCGAAAGATATATCTCGGCCTCCATCTTGCCATCCAGATAATGCAACACCACCTGGCCATTTTCCAGACCCGGCCCCAGTTGTTCCGCCAGCAGTGCCATCAGCCGGTTGCGATCCGGCAGGGCTTCATTTGAACGGGTTTGCATATCATCTTCCGGGTCGATGTGTACCAGCACATCGATGACATGGTGCTGGTCGAGCACGGCCTGGCGTGCCGATTCGGCGATGTAATGCCCTTCCGATACGCTGATTTTGGGATCGACCATGATATGTGCGTCAACCAGCGCGTGGTCGGCCATCTTGCGCGTGCGCAGTTCGTGCAGTCCGCGCACGCCGTGGACATCGAGCAGGGTTTGGCGGATTTCCCCGACCGCCTCGGCATCCAGTCCGGTGTCGATGAGTTCGGCCAGGGCTTGAAAAGCCAGCTGGCCGCCCATGCGCGCGATCATCACGCCGACCACCGCTGCGGCGACCGAATCCAGAAAGATGAAGCCGAGCAGATTGCCGCCGATGCCCGCCAACACGACCAGCGAGGAAGCGGCATCGGAGCGCGAGTGCCACGCATTGGCTGCCAGCAACTGTGAGCGTACGCGTCTGGCCACTGCCATCTGGTAGCGGAACAACCCTTCCTTGGCGATCAGGGTGAGCAGCGCGATCCAGAACGTGGCGGGGTGAACGGTCTGCAGGCTTTGCGGGTCCTGCAGCCGCATGCCGGCTGCTATCAGCAGCGCGACGCCGAGGGCGGCCAGCGCCGAGCCGAGCAGCAGCGTGGCAGCCGTTTCGATACGCGCGTGACCGTAGGGGTGCTCGGCATCGGCATGGCGATTACTCTGCCGGTTTGCAAGCAGAACCAGAAAATCTGACAGCAGGTCGGAAAGGGAATGCAGCCCGTCCGCCATGAGCGCCTGCGATCTTCCGAGGTAGCCCACCGCCAGTTGCAGCAGCGTCAGCAGCAGATTGACCCAGATACTGACCCAGGTGGACTTTTGCGCAGCGGCAAAGCGTTCGGCATTGACGGGTTCGAAGGTGTCGCGCGCAGCGTGGGTGTGATTTTTCATGTCGATTGAGCTAGTATGTGCCCCCGTTTCGCAGCATAACATTTATCACAATACGAGAGGAACGCGGCAAGCCGCGCCTCCAGCATACAAAAGGAAAGTAACATGGGCAAAATATCCGCCATTCTGCAAGCCGCGCAACAGCGGGCCAGGGAACTGAACCTGCCCTACGAGGG
>JBFKMJ010000130.1:0-4755 GCA_041629915.1 Gallionella sp. | reverse complement strand
TATCAATCATCGGTGGAACGCTGGCGGCCCTATGAACAATTTCTCGGGCCGCTGTTTGATGCGCTCGGTGATCTCGCGCCTAATAGTTGATTTTCAGCTCGTGCAGGATGGCTTGAGAAATACTTAAGAAATAATGGGGGATTTGAGTTAGCCCGGCTTTTCCGTTTTTCATGCTTCAACGGTACACTTCTCGGCGGTGTCCGATCCGAACCATCCAAACGATCAGTTCACGATCCCTGATCTCGCAGATTAAACGGTAATCGCCGACACGGTAGCGCCATTCCTTGTCATTGCCCTTGAGGGCTTTTCCGGAAAAGCGCGGGTTCTTTGAGGCCTCGATTCTATCGACCAGTGCCGCGATGCGTTGCTTGATGGTGTTATCCATGTTGCGGAATGCCTTGGAGGCTTCCGGCGACATGATAACCTTATAGGCCAAACTCTTTCCTTAATTCTGAAAACGGTATCATCTTGCCGCCTTCCTTTTTCGCATCGGCAATGGCCTTGCTATCGGCCATGTCTTCCAGGTATTCCAGCAGGGCGCGCTTGACGATGGTGGCACGGGTGGTATTGAAGTCGCGCGCTGCAATCGAAAGTGCGGCATCTATATCTTTGCTAATACGGACTGCGGCGGGTTCTGCCGCCTTGCGTGTCGTTGCTGTCATGGTTCTGCCCCCAAGCTTGTTGCGTGTCAGTAATTCTACGTTAAACAATTGGAAAATAAAATTAGATGAGGCGGTGCCTCGGTCTGAGGATGCTGCCCGGAAAGGTGATGCGTTGCATGGGGACGCTCAGTCGGTAGGGTCACAGGCAGGCATGCTGCGGGGGAGTGCATTTAGCCGTGAGCGTAGCGGGGCACGTCAGTACGGTCGTACAGCACCCGATACCAGAAACCTTCTGGATTGCCATGCTGCTATTACGGCTCGCAAGGACGCGCCCTTTTCTGACTGCTTACCTGCCATGCGCGAAACGGGTTACAGTTCCTTGGCGTGATTGGCCAGATACCTCGCCACCCCCTCGGTTGACGCGTTCATCCCGGCCTTGCCCTTGCTCCAGCCGGCCGGACAGACTTCGCCATGCTCTTCGGTGAATTGCAATGCGTCCACCATGCGCAGCATTTCGTCGATGTTGCGCCCCAGCGGCAGGTCATTCACCACCTGATGGCGCACGACGCCGGCGCGGTCGATCAGGAAGGAGCCACGGAACGCGACACCTTTTTCATCGAATTCCACATCGTAGGCCTTGCAGATCTCGTGCTTGGTATCGGCCACCAACGGATACTGGACCTGGCCGATGCCGCCCTTGTCGACGGGGGTGTTTTTCCATGCCAGGTGGGTAAATTGCGAATCGATGGACACGCCGATCACTTCGACGTTGCGCTTCCTGAATTCATCCAGCCGGTGATTGAAGGCGATCAGCTCGGAAGGGCAGACAAAGGTGAAATCCAGAGGGTAGAAGAAAATTACGACGTATTTGCCGTTGGTATGTTTCTTCAGATTGAATGTTTCGTTGATTTCGTTGTTGCCCATCACGGCAACGGCACTGAAATCGGGGGCGGCTTTACCGACAAGAACGGCCATGTTTATCTCCTCATGAATGGATTGGTCAGAGCAGTTCAGATTTTTCTGAACCGCGTCAACTTGATGCAACAGGCTCAGTCTATGGCAGTCCGCGCCAGAAATCCATGATCTAGGTCATGAATCGTGCCGCCGCAAATATGGCCAGCATTGAAAAAGCCAGGGCCAGTTTGGCGGCGACACCCAGTGCCAGTCCGAAAGTTACGCCCACTCCCGCCCTGCCTGCCGCACCAAGGTGGCGTTGAACTGAAAATTCCCCGACGAATGCACCGATGAAAGGGCCGAGCAGCAGTCCTGGCAAACCGAAAAAGAGCCCCAGAATTGCACCGAGCATGGCGCCGGCCATGGCGCGACGCGAGGCGCCGAAATGTTTTGCGCCCAGCACGCCCGCCGCGAAATCCACGACGTAGGTCAGGATGACGAGAATGGCGAGAGCAGACAGGATGCCGGGTCCGATATGGGCAAAATCCTCAATCCATGCTGCCAGCACGAGCCCGGCGAAGAGTACGACAGCGCCCGGAATGCCCGGCACCACGAGGCCAGTAATGCCCGCGATGACGAGGGCTGCGGCGAGTATCCAGAACAGGATGGCGGCTATTTCCATGCGGGTAGGGGTTTACGCACTGGCGGCCGCCGCAAACTGGATGCGGTGCAACTGTGCATATACGCCGCCTTTCGCCAGCAATTCGGGATGCGTGCCGATTTCGACAATCTCGCCCTTCTGCAGCACGACGATGCGATCCGCTTTTTCGATGGTGGACAGGCGATGCGCGATGACCAGTGTGGTGCGGCCCTGCATCAGGGTTTCCAGTGCGGCCTGCACATGACGTTCGGATTCGCTGTCCAGTGCGGAAGTCGCCTCGTCGAGGATCAGGATCGGAGCATCCTTGAGAATGGCGCGCGCAATGGCGATGCGCTGGCGCTGACCGCCGGACAGTTTTACACCGCGTTCGCCGACCAAAGTATCCAATCCTTCCGGCCAGTCGCGGATGAATTCCATCGCATGGGCAGCGGTTGCAGCGGCGACGATCTCATCTTCGCCGACTTCGCGCATCTGCCCGTAGGCAATGTTGGCCGCGACCGTGTCATTGAACAGCACCACTTCCTGGCTCACCAGCGCGATGTTGGTGCGCAGGCTGGCCAGCGTCAGGTCGTTGATGTCATGGTCGTCCAGTGTGATGCGCCCGCTGGTCGGCACATAGAAGCGCGGCACGAGATTGGCCAGCGTGGTCTTGCCGCTGCCGGAGGCGCCGACCAGCGCGACATTTTCCCCGGCGCGGATATGCAGCGTAATGTCCTGAAGCGCAAGCTGCCCGTTCCGCCCGTAGCTGAACTGTACATGTTCGAGCTGCAACTCACCGCGCGCCCGGCCTATTGTCTGCGTGCCGCTGTCCGTTTCGCCCTCGGTATCGAGCAGGGCGAACACGCTTTCTGCCGCCGCCAGACCGCGTTGCAGATATTCGCTGACGCCGGTCAGACGCTTGAGCGGCGCGGTCAGCATCAGCATCGCCATGATGAACGAGACGAAGCCGCCCACCGTGGTCTCGTCGGCCTGCGATTGCAGCGTGACGAGATAGACGATGACGGCAAGCGCAATTGCCGCAACCATCTGAACGATGGGTACATTGGCCGCTGCCGCCGCCGCCTGCTTCATCGTGTAGCGGCGTACCCAGTTGGCATGTTCGTTGAAGCGGCCGCTTTCGTACTGCTGCCCGCCGAACAGCTTGACCACCTTGTGCGCGGACACGCTCTCCTCGATCACCTGCGTGATGTCGCCCATCGCGCGCTGTGTATCGCGGCTGCTGGTGCGCATGCGCCTGCTGATGACGCGAATGATGTAGGCGATGGCCGGCGCCATCAGCAGGGTCAGCAAGGTCAGTTTCCAGTTGAGATAGAACAGCCAGCCGAGCAGCCCGACAATGACGATGCTGTCGCGCACCGAAATCGTCACCACCGTGGTTGCCGCATTGGTCACCTGGGTAACGTCAAAGGTCAGTTTGGAAATCAGTGCGCCGGTGGCATTGTCGTCGTAATAGTGCGTCGGCAAGGCGAGCAGTTTGCGGAACATCGCGTTGCGCAGATCCATTACCAGCTTGTTGCCGACCCAGTTGATCGCATAGGTGCCGACGAAAGTTGCCAGGCCGCGCACCATAAAGATCAGGATGATGACTGCCGGCACCATGCGCATCATTGCCTGATCCTTGTGCACGAAGGTCCCGTCCAGCAATGGTTTCATCAGTGCCGGCACCAGCGGCTCGGTGGCCGCGACGACGATCATGCCGATGATGGCAACCGCAAAGGCGCGCCAGTAAGGTTTGACGTAATTGAGGAGACGCAGGTAGAGCTGGCTGCTGGATATATTCATGGCGCGCACTTTAGCAGAAAAAGGCCGCCTTCCAACGTCGGCGCCTGGTGATGCTGCGTCGAAAAACGGCCAGCCTCCTCATGAATAGAAAATATATTCCGGTTTTTCGCCATTTTTCTCCCTGTGGTTGATTAAAACTCGATGCCGTTTTGCGCCTGGATGCCGGCATCGAACGCATGCTTGATCGGGCGCATTTCGGTAACCGTGTCTGCGGCTTCGATCAGCGCAGCGGGTGCGGCGCGTCCGGTCAAGACTACATGCTGCATTGCGGGGCGATTGCGCAGTGCCTCCAGCACCGGCTCGATTTCCAAGTAGCGCAATTTGAGCGCGATGTTGATTTCATCCAGCACCACCAGCTGCAATTTTGAATTGCGCAGCATGCCATGCGCTATCTGCCACGCCGCCTGTGCCTTGGTGACATCGCGTTCGCGATCCTGCGTTTCCCACGTGTAGCCCTCGCCCATCACGTGATATTCGACTTCGGGAAACCGCCGGAAAAAGGTTTCTTCGCCGGTCGCGAAGCTGCCCTTGATGAACTGCACCACGCCCACACGCATGTTGTGGCCGAGCGCACGCGCCACCATGCCGAAGGCCGAGCTGCTCTTGCCCTTGCCATTGCCGGTGTGCACCAGAATCACACCGCGCTGCCGGGTGGCGGAAGCTATTTTTGCATCCACGATTTCCTTGTGGCGCCGTTTGCGCGCGCGATGGCGTTGTTGCTCATCCGGCATGTTTTCAAAGTTATTTGTCATGTCATGCCTCCAATGCAAACAAGCGGCGCAACAGCGCCATATCCAGATGCTGCTCCAATGCGTC
>JBFKMJ010000129.1:0-4794 GCA_041629915.1 Gallionella sp. | reverse complement strand
GTGTGCGCCGTCATTGAAGACAAACTGCACCGGCTCGGCAGCGTCGTGCGGAACCGGATAGGGCGTGATCTCAATATCGCCGATCGCGAATGACTGGTGGGGGTCGATCTCGTGAAAACGGGGGATGCCTGCAAACGTCTGATGCCGGCTGTGCAGGGTGCCGTGGGTGAGCCACACCGGCAGCTTGAATTTACGCGCCAGCCGCGCGACGCCGTTGCAGTGATCGCCATGCTCATGCGTGACGACAATGCCGCTCAGCTGTTCGGCACAGACATTCAACCGTGCCAACCGTGCGAGCGTGTCTTTCAGGCCGAAACCGCAATCCATCAGCACCAGCGTCCGGCCGACAGCGACCAGCAGCGCGTTGCCCTCGCTGCCGCTGCCCAGGGAGGCAAACTTCATGAAGCGAACAGCTCGTTATTCGCTGATGTTTTTGTAAATCGCTTCAAGTATCTGTCCGGATGCCTTGTCGGTTGCGCCGTCCTGGTCGGTAACAGACACATCGCACATCGTGCCCCTATCCTTGACGTTCACACGATACCGCCTGCCGGTATCCTCGTCGTCCTGCCAGAACATCAATGTGTCCATCCAGCCCTTTTCCGCCGTGGCCGGCTTCAGGAAATAGATGCCCCTGGCGCGATCCCGGTCTTCCACCGTCAGTCCGGCCCGTTCGATGGCCAGTCCGGCCCTGCGCCATGAACGGTCGAACGTATTGTTTATCACGATAATCCTGCTGCCATCGAAAATCTCTTCGAGGCTGGCCGTGCCGGTTGGCTCCGTTACACTGCCGGCCGCAGCACTGCCTGTTGTCGTCTCCGTTGCAGCCGCGACGGTTGCTTTGGCTTCGTCGCCGCCCAGGCGTGCCATCAGGCGTTGCAGCATGATCGCTTCCATTTCGGGATCATTGGCGCGCGCCTGCCACTTCGACGTATTCTGATCGGCAGACAACACTTCTTCCATACCGCGATGGGTGATGTAAACAAGGGTGCTCTCATCATCCTTGCCGCGCTCCAGACGTACGCGATACTGATCGCGTTCGCCGGAAGAATAGGCGTTGTCGAACACCTTGCCGATCACGTTGCGAATCGCGCCCTGCGGAATCTTGGCACGATTCTCCGCCCACCCGGTTTCCATCACGCCGGCTGCCTGATCTTCGCTCTGGATGGTCAGTCCGCTCTCCTGCAGGAAGGCCTTGACCACAAGCCAGACATTTTCCGGTTTGTCGTTCACCACCAGCCAGCGCTGCGCCTCATTGCGCTCCAGTCGCGCGCCTTTTACCTGTGGCAACACCGTGCCACCAATGCTGCGGCCCTGTTCCACCGCGCCGCCCTTGCTGTAATCCGAAAAGGTCGCCACATTTTCACCGTCGCCCTGCGGGATCCGGTAGCGCTCGTCGCTGCCGGGCGTGGTCAGGTCGGGTGGCATTTCCAGCGATGGCGCCTGCGCTGCGCCGGTGCGATAGTCGACTCGCTTGCTGCCCAGGCCGGTTGTACTGCAACCTATCAACGAGACCAGCACAATGCCGGAAATCCCAATATGCGAAACTTTCATTGCTTCTCTCCAGCTATACAGCAGATTAATTAATGACACCGGCCTGACGCAGTGCTGCCTCAACCGCTTCGTGCGCACTCTGCGACAAAGGGGTCAACGGCAAGCGCAGCGCATTCCTGATTTTACCCATGCGTGCCACGGCCCACTTTACCGGAATCGGATTGGCCTCGACAAACAGGTTGCGATGCAGCCCCAGCAAACGGAAATTGATTTCGCGCGCCCTGGCGATATCGCCGTTCAGCGCGGCGGTGCACATCTCGTGCATCAGCTTCGGCGCCACATTGGCCGTCACCGAAATCGTGCCATGCGCACCGAGCAGCATCAGCGCCAGCGTGCTGGCATCATCGCCGCTATACACCGCAAACCCTTCGGGCACGCGCTGCAGCAGGTCGCTGCCGCGCTCGATGTTGCCGGTCGCATCCTTGATGCCGACAATATTCGGAATCTGTGCCAGGCGCAGCACAGTATCGTTGCTCATGTCTGCGACGGTGCGCCCCGGCACGTTATACAGGATGTGCGGCATGTCCACTGCTTCGGCAATCGCCCGGAAGTGCAGATACAGGCCTTCCTGCGTCGGCTTGTTGTAGTAGGGGACCACCGTGAGCGACGCATCCGCGCCCGCCTTCTTGGAGAAAGCGGCCAGTTCGATGGCTTCGCGGGTGGAATTCGCGCCGGTTCCGGCGATGACGGGAACACGCCCAGCGGCATGTTTGACCGCCTCCGCGATCAGCAACTCGTGCTCCTCCACGTCAACGGTCGGCGATTCGCCCGTGGTGCCGACCACCACGATGCCGTCCGTCCCCTGTTCGACATGGAAATCAATCAGCGCGCGGAACGCAGCCAGATCGAGACCGCCGTCATCGAGCATCGGCGTGACGATTGCAACAATACTGCCCTGGATCATTTTTTGTGCCGCAAAAATAAAGCGGCATTCTACCGCAATAAGGCAACACGCCAAAGGGTAGCGCTACGAAATAGTGCTATCGATAACATAATTCTTTATCACTTATGCGGGCATTCTTTCTTGATGCAATCTGCATAGATATGAAGCGAATGGTCATGAACGGCAAAGCCGCGTTCGGTGGCGATCTTTTTCTGGCGCGACTCGATAGCCGCATCATAGAACTCCTCGACATGACCGCATTGCAGGCAAACGATGTGGTCATGGTGCTTGCCCTGATTGAGCTCGAACACCGACTTGCCACCCTCAAAATTGTGACGCACCAGAAGTCCGGCCTGCTCAAACTGTGTCAATACGCGGTAAACCGTAGCCAGCCCCACATCATCGCCACTGGCCAGCAGCTGCTTGTACACGTCCTCTGCGCTCATATGGCGCTCCTGTCCTGATTCGAACAGACCGAGGATCTTGAGCCGTGGCAGGGTGGATTTGAGGCCGACGTCTTTCAGATGCTCTGGCTGGGGTTTGATCATGACAACGCTCTCCTGTCTTTTGTTTGACATTTTGCCTGATAGTGCTTGTAATTGCAAATGAGAACCATTATCATCATCGGTAATAATCAACAACGGATTGTCATGTCTTCGACCACACTGACCATGCTGCGCCCTGGCGATACTGCAACCATCGTTGCAATCCATGCCGAAGAGGCATTGCATCAGCGCCTGCTCGCGTTGGGGTTTCGTAGCGGGAAACAGGTCGGACTGATCCGCAAGGCCAGCTTTTCCGGTCCGTTGCAGGTGCGTATCGGCACCACCGACATCATGCTGCGACGCAGCGAGGCCGCCAAAATCACGGTGTGTCAGGCATGAGGGCACATCAAGAAATCGTTACGAGCAAGCTCGAGAGCAAGGAGCCGCGCAGTGAATGACGAAACATACCTAGTAGGTAGGCGAGGATTGAACGAGCACGCGACGCAGCCATCGGGCTGCACAGTAGATTTATTGGTGTGCCCATGAAGCGCATCGCACTGCTGGGCATGCCCAACACCGGCAAATCCACCCTGTTCAACCGCATGACCGGTGGCGCGGCGCGCGTCGGCAACTGGCCGGGCATCACCGTCGAGCTGCTCAGCGGCAAGATACTGCTGGGTTCCGACATGGTGGAAATCATCGACCTGCCCGGCATCTACGACCTGCACGGTTTTTCCGACGACGAACAGGTGGTGCGCCACTTTCTGCACGGCAACGTCCCCGACCTCGCGCTGGTAATCCTGAACGCCACGCAGATCGAACGCCAGATGAGCCTGCTGCTGCAGCTCAAGCAACTCAATATGAATGTGGTGGTGCTGCTCAACATGGCCGACGAGGCCAAAAAGTACGGCATCAGCATCGACAGCAGGAAAATGACGGAACTGCTGGGCATGCCGATCTTCCTGCTCAGCGGAAAATACGGCACCGGCTATCAGGAAGCCATGCAGGCCATTACCAAGGCCCTGCGCTATCCCACGCCCGGCATGGCGGAACAGCTGCGCAGCCAGCTGGAGCAGGACCAGCATATCGAGATCGAGATGGCGCGGGTGATGAAGCACGCCGTGCAAATCCCGGCCCAGCTGCCGGAAAATCTGACCGAGAAGCTGGATCACGTGATGCTGCACCCGTGGCTGGGGCTGCCGCTGTTTTTCGGCATCATGTATCTGCTGTTCCAGGCGATATTTTTGCTCGGCCAGCCGCTGCAGGTCGGGGTTGCCGAACTGCTGACCTGGCTGCGCGAAGTCGCGCTCGAACCCGCATTGTCAGGCTTGCCAGCCATGCTGAACGGCCTGTTACTGGACGGCGTCTATAACGGGGTGGCGACCGTGGCCGCCTTTGTGCCCATCATCATCCTGTTCTTCCTGTTCATGGCGATGGTGGAAGACAGCGGCTACCTGTCGCGTGCCGCCTTTCTGATGGACGCGCTGATGGCGCGCCTCGGGCTGGACGGGCGCGGCTTTGTCATGCTGCTGCTGGGTTTCGGCTGCAACGTGCCCGCGCTGATGGGCACCCGCGTGATGCGCTCGCGCGCGATGCGCCTGCTGACCATGCTGGTGATTCCGTTCTCGCTGTGCTCGGCGCGCCTGCAGGTGTTCGTGTTCATCACCGCCGCGTTGTTCTCGCCCCAAGCCGCGCCACTTGTGCTGTTCAGCCTGTACCTGTTCAGCTTCGTCGCCGCGATTGTCACCGCGCTGCTCTTCAAGGGCAGGTTCCGGAGCAGCGAACCGTTCGTGCTGGAACTGCCACCGTACCGTTTCCCGACCGCCCGGCAGATCGTCATGCGCGGCTGGCTGGAAATCCAGCATTTTCTGCGCC
>JBFKMJ010000128.1:0-4803 GCA_041629915.1 Gallionella sp. | reverse complement strand
GCGTTTCGCGGATCAGCCGCGCCGAAAAAGGCAGTGTCTGCAACCTGTCCACCGCATGGTTCATTGCTGCGACATAATTACGCACTTCCTCCCAGTCGTCGCGTCGTTCCGGCGCAACATCTTCTTTTTCCAGCAAGGCTTCTTCCATATTGGTCTGCGTACCCTCGATCCTGCTCGACTGGGTCGCCTCCTTCAGCACATGCATGCGGATGAACAGATCGATGTTGGGGATGTACTCGGAATACATGTCCAGCCTGCCCAGTTCGCGATCCGCCTGGCCGAGCAACTGCAGCAAGGCCATATCGTCCACGACCCACGCGCGGTTAATGGGGGTGGGCTGGAAGCTTTTGTAGCATGTTTGCTGGATGTAGCGGCCCGACTGGAAGCTTTTCATCTGAATGCCCACCTGAAATAACGCCGACAGCTGTTTTAGATTTTACTAAAAAACTAAAATAGCGCAAGGCGCTAATTCAATGGGGGCTAGATGCGTGGGATGAGATTACTTCCGCCCGATGGCGCGCCAGCCGATGTCGCGCCGCATCTGGCAGCCGTCGAAGTGAATGTCATCGGCGATTTCATAGGCGCGCTTCTGCGCCTGTTTGATCATGTCGCCCAGCGCGACGACGCACAGCACGCGGCCGCCACTGGTGACCACCTTGCCGTCCTGCATGGAGGTGGCGGCATGAAATACATGCGCGTCTTCCAGTTTCTTCGGCAATCCGGCGATGACATCGCCCTTGCGCGGCGTGTCGGGATAATTTGCCGCGGCTATCACCACGCCGAGCGCGGTGCGCCGGTCCCATTCGGCTTCGGCCTTGTCCAGCGTGCCGTTGATGGCATGTTCGATGATGACGGCGAAGTCGCTTTTCAGGCGCAGCATGATCGGCTGGGTTTCCGGGTCGCCCATGCGGCAGTTGAATTCCAGCACCTTGATGCCGCCGTCCGGCGCAATCATCAGGCCCGCGTACAGGAAACCGGTGTAGGTGATGCCATCGCTTTCCATGCCGCGCACCACCGGCTGAATGACTTCACGCAGCGCGCGTGCATAAATCTCCGGGGTGACCACCGGCGCGGGCGAATAGGCGCCCATGCCGCCGGTATTGGGGCCGCTGTCACCATCCAGCAGGCGCTTGTGATCCTGGCTGGTGGCCATCGCCAGCACATGCTTGCCGTCGACCATGACGATGAAGCTGGCCTCCTCGCCTTCGAGAAATTCCTCGATCACTACGCGCGCGCCGGCATCGCCGAACTTGTTGTCGGACAGCATCATGTCGATGGCGGCCAATGCCTCGCCTTCGGTCATCGCGACCACCACGCCCTTGCCGGCAGCGAGGCCGTCGGCCTTGATGACGATGGGCGCACCGTGCTTCTCGACATAAGCCTTTGCAGCGGCGCTATCGCTGAAGGTCTCGAAGAAACCGGTGGGGATGTTATGCCGCATCATGAAACGCTTGGCAAAATCCTTGGAAGATTCCAGTTGCGCGGCGGCTTTGGTCGGGCCGAAGATTTTCAGGCCTGCTGCACGGAAGGCATCCACCACACCCTCAGCCAGCGGGGCTTCCGGGCCGACCACGGTCATATAAATGCCTTCGCGTTTCGCAAATTCGATCAGCTCGGGGATGGCGCTGATGGCGACATTCTCCACGCCATTTTCCAGCGCCGTGCCGGCATTGCCCGGCGCGACAAAGACCTTCTGCACTTTTGCGCCCTGCGCCAGACGCCAGGCCAGCGCGTGCTCGCGGCCACCGGAACCAATAACCAATAATTTCATAGCAACCTCAAGTCCGACTCGTATATGTATTGACCGGCTTATACCACCGTAATCGTCCGTTTGCCAGAGCGTATCGTTGGAATGTGCGCGCCTTCAATGTGCTCTCCTGTCGGGCTTGTCGCCCGCGGAAGTTGTGGTCTGTTCGATCTTCAAGACGTCCTCCATTTCCACGGAGGGCAACGGTTTGCGGATGAAGTTTTTGGCCATGGTATGAAACAGCGGCGTAGGGCAGACCAGCCGCGAGCAGATCTTGGCGATGAATGCCGCTGCCATCAGCGGCAATATCATTTCGTGGTTGTCTGTCATTTCCATGATAATGACAAAGGCGGTGATCGGTGCCTGGGTAACGCCGGCGAAATAGGCGACCATGCCCAGGATGATGGCCGCGCCTTCCGGTACCGAGGTGAAGAAGTGTGCAATGTTGGCGCCAAACCCCGCGCCGGCGGAAAGTGTCGGCGCCATGATCCCACCCGGTATGCCGCTGACATAGGAAACGATGGTGGCAAGCATTTTCAGCAGGCCGTAACTTTCCGGTAACAGCGCATTGCCGTCGAGCAGGGTTTTCGCCTCGTTGTATCCGCTGCCGTAAGTGTTGCCGCCCGAAGCCAGGCCCAGCAACGCCAGAACCAATCCGCAGGCAGCCGCAAAGGCGACCGGCTTTGACCGCATCCACTCGCCCATGCGCCCCACCAGCCCCTTGTTGATTTCGATCAGCACCCGGCTGAATGCGCCGCCCAGCAGACCGCCTGTGATGCCGCAGATAACGACCACGTCCCATTCCCTGCCGAAAGTCAGCGTTTCGGAGGTGCGGCCAAAATGGTAATAATTCCCGAGCAGCGCAAGCGAGGTGATGCCGGCGATGATCACCGTCATGAGTATGGTCGTGCTGTTGTGCTCTTCGAAGGAGCGGCTCATCTCTTCGATGGCGAACACGATACCCGCCAGCGGTGTGTTGAAAGCGGCGGCGACGCCGGCAGCCGCGCCGGCGAGGATCAGTCCCTTGTCCAGGTCGTGCTTGGCGAATCGTGCAAGGCCTCCCAGCTTGTGCATGATGGATGCGCCGATCTGCACCGTCGGGCCTTCGCGTCCCACCGACGAACCGAACATCAGGCCCATGACGGTCAGAATGATTTTTCCGAACATCACGCGCAGGGAAAGTAATTTTTCGCGGACCCTTGCACCTTCTTCGGGATCAAGTGCGGCAATTGTTTGGGGAATGCCGCTGCCTCGCGCTTCGGGGAAGTATTTGCGGGTGAGGAAGACGATCAGTGCGAGCCCGAGCGGTGTGACCAGCAGGGGAAGATAGGGTGAAATGGCAAGCATTTTGTGGAACACGCCATTCGCCCATTCGCAGATGACCGCGAACAGGATTGCGACCAGGCCTACACTAATTGCACCGCTCCAGAATACGAGCCGGCGTTTCCATTCGTCAATCAGCGTAGCCTCCGGCAGGAAAATTTCATCGGTTATTCAAGCTGTCCGCGCAGCGGGGATAAAATTGCATTGCCCCTATTATAATGGAACGTAAACGGGGGCAGGCCATGTTCCGGAACATGAACGGGGATATTTGAGTCATGTCGCCCCGGACCGCAGCGCGGCCGTTTGGCAAAAATCATGTCGTGATGCATCCGCCCCTATCACCTTTCAGCATCAACCCTCCGGAATGCACAGCGCTTCTGATACAGTCACACCATGAGCAAACTAACCCTGGAACGCATCCTGCAATCGCAGGGTTTCGGCACCCGCAAGTGGTGCAGTGAATTGATTGCCGATGGCGAGGTGAGCATTGCCGGCCGGGTCATACGGGATGGCCGCGCCGCGGTCGAGACTGACAGGCTTGAGTTCACCGTATACGGCGAAGTGTGGACTTACCGCAAGCAGCTCTATATCGCGCTGAACAAGCCCGTCAATTGCGAATGCTCGCGCAAGGCCAGCCATCACCCCGGCGTGATGACCCTCCTGCCGGAACAGTTCAGCCGGCGCGATGTGCAGCCGGTCGGCCGCCTCGACCATGACACCA
Source organism: Gallionella sp. (assembly GCA_041629915.1). Classification (GTDB taxonomy): domain Bacteria; phylum Pseudomonadota; class Gammaproteobacteria; order Burkholderiales; family Gallionellaceae; genus Gallionella. The sequence continues at coordinate 1,012 of JBFKMJ010000128.1, read as the reverse complement.
CCGGGCTGCTGCTGATGTCGGATGACGGGCCGTTCATACACAAACAGTCCTCGCCCAGACATCATGTTCCCAAGATTTACGAAGCCACCACCCATGAGCCCGTCACGCCGGAGCTGGTCGCAAAACTGCTGGCCGGAGTGAAGCTGCATGATGAACCCGCTCCGCTCGCGGCCGTGACCTGCCGCAGGGTCGCTACGCATCAGCTTGAGATCGTGCTGGAGCAGGGCAAATACCATCAGGTCAAACGCATGCTGGCGGCCGCCGGCAATCATTGCGTCGCGTTGCGCCGCACACAGATCGGCAGCCTGAAACTGAATGAGCTGGGTCTTGCCGAGGGCGAATGGTGCTATCTGGACGCGGCGCAACTGGCTTTATTGGCACCGGCCTGACGGATTCACTGGGCCCTGCGGGCGGTGCAGGGTAAAATCAGCGCCTGTTCATCAAGGCGACTCCCAATGTCCATCCAGTGGTTTCCCGGTCATATGACCTCGGCGCGCAAAAAAGCGTCCGAGACGATGGAGTTCATCGATGTCGTCATCGAGGTGCTGGATGCGCGCGCGCCGGAAGCGAGCTGCAATCCGATGATCCGGGAGCTGCGCGCGCACCGCCAGCGTCCCTGCCTGAAAATACTCAACAAGGCCGATCTCGCCGATCCCGCTGCCACGCAAGCCTGGCTGAATTTCTACAATAAGCAGAAAGATGTCAAAGCCGTGGCATTGAGTTGCAAGAGCGCTGGCGATGCCGCCAAGGTGCCCAGACTGTGCCAGCCGCTTGCGCCGCACCGCGACAACAACCACAAGCCGCTGCGCATGATGATCATGGGCATTCCCAACGTCGGCAAGTCCACGCTGATGAACATGCTGCTCAAGCGCCGCATCGCCAACGTCGGCGACGAGCCGGCCGTGACCAAATCGCAGCAGTGCCACAGCCTGAACGAGCGCATGACGCTCACCGACTCACCCGGTCTGATGTGGCCGAAGATCGAGCATGACAGCGACGGCCTGATGCTCGC
>JBFKMJ010000127.1:0-4850 GCA_041629915.1 Gallionella sp. | reverse complement strand
GTCACCTGCACCCGGGCGCGCTTCACTGTCGCCAGCACGCCGACCACGCCCGGCGTGATAGACGCGCCCGGGGTCAGCACCACCTCACCGTTGCGCATGTTTTCGCCGGCGCGGCGAATGTCGTTACCCGGCCTGACAACCTGATTGATCTGCACCCTGCTGTCCGGTTTTGCTTCGGTATCCTCGACCCGGATCACCGCATCGGCGCCCTGCGGCAGCGGCGCACCGGTCATGATGCGCGCGCACTGGCCGGATGCCAGCGTCTTGCCCGGTGTGTCGCCCGCCCTGATGTCTTCGATGATTTCCAGCGTAACGGGGATGGCCGTCAGGTCTGCGCTGCGCAACGCAAAGCCGTCCATTGCCGAGATGTCACCGTGCGGCAGATCGCGGTTGGCGCGCACTTCCTCGGCGAGCACACGGCCCAGCGATTGTTCGAGCCTAACCTGCTCCGCGCCGAGCGGGTCCACCGACTCGAAGACGCAGCGCTGCGCCGCCGCCACCGACAGAGGTTCGGTCATGCTCATGGATGCGGTGTCACCCATGTTTCGCCCTGCGGCGTGATCTCTTTTTTCCAGATCGGCACGCGCTGCTTCAGCTCGTCTATCATCCAGCGGCAGGCTTCCAGTGCGGCGGCGCGATGTTCCGCGCCGGCCGCGATGAACACGATGTTTTCGCCGCCCCTGACCGTGCCGATGCGATGCACGATGCGCGCATCCAGCAAGCCGAATCGTGCAATCGCGTCCACGCGCAATTTTTCCAGTTCCGACAGCGCCATGCTGCCGTAGGCATCGAAGCTGATTGCCGAGACCTCGCGGCCTTCCGAAAAATCCCGCGCGCAGCCAAGGAACGTGGCGATGCCGCCGATGCGCTTCGAACCGGCCTGCAATGCCCTGATTTCCTCGTCCTGGGAAAAATCCTCCTGCTGGATCCTGACAGCGGCTTTCATCTTAATCCACCGGAAACTCCGGCCAAAAAAACCTTCTTCATCATATTGTCAGCCGGTGCTCCATCCGCGCGGCCGTTTCATGCCTGCGATCTTGCAGGCCTGCTTTACATAGCCGTACGGAAACAGCTCGAATATCCTGTTGCGTGAATTCTCCCCATGCTTCATGGCGAGATGCTTGATGACGTGGCGGACATCGACCGCGACCTGGCGCTCCATGTAATACTCGCGCATGAAACGGATCGCGTCCCAGTGATCCTCGGTGAGCGTGATATTTTCCCGCCGCGCGAACTCCTCCGCCACTTCCTCGTTCCAGTCCAGCGGATCGATCAAATAGCCTTCGGCATCGGTTTCCGGAAATTGTCCGCTTGCATGCATCATTTATCTCCACAAAAAATGGCCCGCGGGACAGCGCGCCATAATCTCCTATTTCCGAACGGTCTTCTGCAATACGAAACGTATCGCCTCGGGCGTTTGCATGATGTTCATGAAGCTGTTACTCCCCATCATGCTCAGGTCCGGAAAATTGATTGCAATACGAAAGCGGGCATATAACGCATAGACCTTGCCGCCCGAGACCAACACCTCGTAGGGCAGATGCGCCGTGGATTTTGTATCGCGAAAATCAATTTCCTTCATGATGAACTGGTCATCCCTGTATTTGCCGTCGCCGTCGCCCTTCAGCGCCACGCCAAATACGCTCTCATTCTTGCCCGGTATATCCACACGATAGACCTTGGACACGCCATTCTCGTTGCTGGACAGTTTGGCATCGACCGCCTGCACCGCTTCGTCATAGCTCGCGTATTCCGCCAGCACGCTGGGTTCGTCAAAATACTCCATGCCGAACATGTAATGGTATTTACGCGCCTGTTTCGCAGTCATGCCCCGCGCGCCGAACTCCTCCATATTGCCCAATGCATCCGCCAGTTTTCCGGCAACCTCGCTCAAGTCTGATTCCATGCGATAAACGTTGGCCATGTATACAGGATTGGTGTAGGCCACTTGCACCTCCTCATTCACTTGGGTGACCGCTACCCGTTGCACTGCACCATAGCCGCCGTGCTCAGAGGCGGACGCGTTCTTTTTCAATTCGTCGCTGGTGACAATCAGCACCTGCGCTTCCGGGTAGGGAGAATAATCGCCAACGATGCTGAATCCGGCGCCAGTCAGGGCGACTCTGGTCTGCGCAACTTTCTCCGCGACTGTATCCGCACTCCTTGATGCCAGCACGAATGGCTTGAGCAACGCATCAGCCGCCTGCGCACCAGTGATTACAAACGCCAGCATTGCAGATAACAACAGGTTATTGATTTTCACCGTACCACTCCTTTTCTTGAATTGGACTGCGTATAGATCTCTCAGTGCTTCTGCGGATGAAACCAATCCAGCTTGTCGCGCAACGTGACCACGCCGCCGACGATGATCAGCGTTGGTGCCTGCGGCTGTTCGCGCTCGGCGATGCCGGGCAATGTTGCCAGTGTGCCGGTAATGACGCGCTGGTTCGGCGTGGTTCCCTGCTGCACGATGGCAATCGGCGTGCTGTCCGGCAGGCCGTGTTCGATGAGTCTGGCGCACAGCGTATCCAGTCCGTGCAGCCCCATGTACACCACGACGGTCTGCTTCGGTCTGGCCAGCGCGGCCCAGTCGAGGTTCATCGTGCCGTCTTTCAGGTGCCCGGTGACAAACATGCAGGACTGCGCGTGGTCGCGGTGGGTCAGCGGAATACCCGCGTAGGAGGCCACACCGGAGGCCGCGGTAATGCCGGGCACAACCTGGAACGGGATGCCCTCGGCCGCCAGCGTCTCGATCTCTTCACCGCCGCGCCCGAAGATGAACGGGTCGCCGCCCTTGAGGCGCAGCACGCGTTTGCCCTCCTTGGCGAGCCGCACCAGCAGCTCGTTGATTTCTTCCTGGCGCAGCGTGTGGTCGGCGCGTTTCTTGCCGACGAAGATGCGCTGCGCATCGCGCCGCGCCATGTCTACGATGGGTTTCGACACCAGATTGTCATAGACCACCACATCGGCCTTCTGCATCAGGCGCAACGCGCGGAACGTGAGCAGGTCGGGATCACCGGGACCGGCGCCGACCAGATACACCTCGCCGCGCCGGATGTTGTCCTCGTCCGCCAGCATCTGCTGCAGCATGGCCTCGGCAGTTACTTCATCACCGGTCAGCACCTTTTCGGCGACCACGCCCTCGAATACGTTTTCCCAGAAGATGCGGCGCTTGGCCGGATTGGTGACGTGCTGCTTGACGGAAGTGCGGAAACGCTCCGCGAACGCGGCGAGGCGGCTGTAATTCTGCGGGATGAAAGTTTCCAGCTTGCCGCGCAGCATGCGCGTCAGCACCGGCGAGGCACCGCCGCTGGAGAATGCCACCATCAATGGGGAGCGGTCGAGGATGGCGGGCATGACAAAGCTGCACAGCTCGGGATCGTCCACCACATTGACCGGAATATTGCGCGCCTGCGCCAGCTCGGAGACCTGACGGTTGACGCCACGTTCATCGGTGGCCGCGATCACCAGTGTCACGCCTTCGAGGTGCTGCGCTTCGAAGCGCGCAACGACGCACTCGACGCCCTGCTGCCCGGCAAGCTCGGCGTTGATCCCGGGCGCGACCACGCGCACTCGCGCGCCGGCTTCCAGCAATACGCCTGCCTTGCGCCGGGCAACTTCGCCGCCGCCCACCACCATGCACAGCTTGTCTTTGACATTCAGAAAAATCGGCAGGAAATCCATGCTATTGCACCGCCTTCAGGATCAGCGGTTTCAGCACCTCAGGCAGATTGATCCTGCCCGCGAGCGCAAATTCATGAGCGCGCAGCGACATCTTCTGCCAGGTTTTCCTGATGATCCGAACCCACTTGGCCTCGTCATATTCCGGGTGCTGTCCGGTAAAGGCCAGCAGGTAGTGTTCGATGAACACCAGACCGACCACATCTTCCATCAGCTGCGTATCCGGATTGACCTTGAGTTCCCTCTTGCCGATGATGGTCTTGACGCGTTCTGTCATGGCATCATCATAACCCGCCTCCCGCAGGATATGCCCAGCTGTTTCGGCATGGAACGCATACAGTCCGGTGCGCCATTGCAGATAACCCTGCCGATCCGGCGGATAGCTGTTGCGCGGGATTTTCCAGCGCCGGATATGCTGTGCGCGCACCGCAAGCTTCACAGCTTCCGATGCATCAGGGGCGTAACGCTCCTGCATCTCGCTCATGCGCTGCGCGTAAAGCAGTTCCTTGGGGTATTCCTCGCTCTCGACCCTCTCCCGGTTCGGGTCTTCTGCGTTTGCACGGTCAAAGGCGGTGATGGCGGCTTGATAATGTTCCTGTGTCATCTTGCTTGCTGGTTTGAGCGAAGGGCTTGGGCATGCTGTTGCTCGCGTTGCCGTCGAATAAATGCGACGAAGCGGGTGGCCCAGTAGCAGCTGCCGATGGTGCGCAAATGGGTATAGGAGGCGAGCAGATTATGCAACACCAGTCCATCGCGCTCCCCGTCTATCCCGTAACCGCGCTCGACATGATAAGCGAAACGGGTATCCGGCGGAAGGTTCTCCAGGCTGGAATAATGAAACTCATGCGCCTTGATCCGATTTGCCGGTCCGTTGGGGCGCGGCCACGGATGCGCCTCATCTTCCTTCAGATGCACGTAGCCGCGGCCGACGGGCTTGTCATGCATTTTTACATCGCCGGGAATCGCGCCGACCATCTGATAGGTGCACCCCTGATAGGCGACGCTGCGCGACAGATACATCAGCCCGCCGCATTCAGCATAGGCCGGCATGCCGTTTTCGATGGCCTGTTTGATCTGCGCGCGCAGCGAGCTGTTGGCCTCCAGTTCGGCGGCGCAGGTCTCGGGAAAACCGCCGCCGATATAGAGCGCATCCACTTCCGGCAGGCGTG
>JBFKMJ010000126.1:0-4902 GCA_041629915.1 Gallionella sp. | reverse complement strand
CAGGCTGCTTTCGCGATCAGACCAGTCACCGGCGCTGTCTTGCACCACTTCTTTAATTATTATCTCTGTCTCATTCACGTCACTGATCAAGCCGAAATTCAATCCCACATAGTTGCCTACCTTGACACGGTGCAGCTTGCCATCCGGGGCGCGAATCACAGCATAGCCGGTCTTGTTCTGGAACAGATATCCAACCATTTTAAGATTTTCCAGCGGGAATTCTTCCAGGGCTTCCTTGGGGCGCTCCAGATCAGGCTGGTTCATTCCGCCGCGACCGGAACGCAAATCCGGTTTGCGCGATTTAAAAGGATCCGGCAGGTTGGCGTCGTTATTGTAAATAAAAGGCTCATACAATTTCACCTCTGGTGGCGGCGGAATTTTGCCGCGCATATCCTTGCCGGAATTTTTGACGAAATCATTCAAGTCCTGAAATTCCTCGCCGCCGCAGCCCGTCAGCAATATTGAAACCAGCAATACCATGACCGGCTTCATTTCCTTTTCCCTTTCTTCGGTGCGGCGGCTTTCCTCTGTGCGGCCATTTCCGCCTCATCCAGATAACGAAAAGTCTTTGCCGTCGCGTCCATGGTCAATCTCGCCCCTGCAGCCGATTTCCCGCCAGTCGGGCTTATCGATATGTTGTGCAGCGTGACGATACGCGGCAACATCGCGATGTCGCTGGAGAATTTTCCGATATCGTCGTAGTTGCCTGTCACCTTGATTGTGATCGGCTGTTCGGCAAAGGAACCTACTATTCTTTCTCTGCCGGGCCGGAATAATTCGAATTGCAGGCCGCGCCCCAGGCCTGCCTGATTAATGTCCGTCAACAAGGCATCCATTTCCGATTTACTGGGTAGTTGCTTGAGCAAAGCGCCAAACGATTCCTGCGTCTCGGTCAACTGTTTCCGGATCAGATCCAGATTGATTGCCTGCTGCTTCTTGGCCAGAAAGGTTTCCTTGAGTTTCACCTCTTCCTGCTTGGCCTTGCCCAGACTCTCCCACTGATCCTGCCAGTCAAACAATGCACCCAATACAACAACCCCGACAAACAGGGCAATAAAAACCACCAGTTTCACCAGCCACGGCCACGCCCCCGGATTGTTGGGGTTCAGATTTTTGAAATCATCCAGTTTAATCATGGCACTCATTTCTTCGCCCCGGCAGGTTTGGCAGTCGCAGGCGGCTGTTTAGCCTTGGTCAAATTGAACTTCAGCGTAAACTCGCTCACGCGCGCGCCGCCCGCGCTGGAGGCGCGAATTTCCACCAGGGAAGGTGAATTCAGCCAGGGCGAATCTTCGACCGCTCTCATCAAAGTGGAAATGCGGGCATTGGACTGCGCATAGCCAACCAGATTGATTTTATTGCCCGTCTGTTTGAGCGACTTGAGATAAACGCCATCCGGCAGGATGCGCAACATCTGATCCAGCAAATGCACCACGTCTGAGCGGTCGCTCTGCAACTTCTCTACGGCATCCTTGCGCACCAGCAGGGATTGCGTTTGCTCTCTCAGCTTCTTGATTTCATCGATCTGCTTGTTGAGCACCGAAATTTCCTGTTGCAGGTATACGTTGCGTCGTTCCTGATAGGATATTTGCGTGGCAATGGCCACATGGACAAAGCCGACCAGCAAGGCGCCCAACACCACGGATATCACTGCCAGCGCGACAAATTGAACCTGGCGGGCGCGACGCTTCTCGGCGCGGTGCGGTAACAGATTTACGCGTATCATGACGGATCAAACCTCCGCATTGCCAACCCGCAGGCGATGATCAGGGATGGCGCATCCGTCTGCAACTGCCGGGGCTTGATGCGACTGGACAGCGCCATCAACGCAAAAGGGTTCGCCACCATGGTGCTCACTTGCGTCCGGGTCGCCACCGCATCGTCCAGGCCGGGCAATACTGCACACCCCCCCGCCAGCACAATGTAATCCACCTCGTTGTATTGCGTAGAGGTAAAAAAGAACTGCAATGCGCGCGCGATTTCCATTACCACGCTCTCGATGAAGGGCAACAGGACCTCACTCTCGTAATTGTCTGGCAATCCCCCATTACGCTTGGCCGATTCAGCCTCTTCGACTGACAGGCCAAACACGCCATGAATTTGCTGTGTCAACTGGCTGCCACCGATTTGCTGATCCCTCGAATAGACCGACTGCCCGTTGCGCAGCACATTGACATTCATCACGCTTGAACCTATATCAACCAGCGCGACACACTTGTCCACCGCGCCATCAGGCAACTGTGCACTAATCTGCTCAAAAGCCGCCTCGGCCGCATAGGGCTCGACATCAACGACCAACGCCCTCAAACCAGCTGATTGCGCCGCCGCGACCCGATCCTCGACATTCGCCTTGCGCGAAGCTGCCAGCAAAACCTCAATCTCATCGGGGTTGCCCGGAGCGGGTCCGATTACCTGAAAATCCAGGTTAACCTCGTCAAGTGCGAACGGGATATACTGATTCGCCTCGGACTCGACCTGATACTCCAGGTCTTCCTCGCGCATACCTGCCGGCAGAAGAATTTTTTTGGTAATGACAGCCGCTGCAGGTAGCGCCAGACTGATATTTTTGATACGGCTGCCCAGCCGTTTCCAGGCACGCTGAAGACTTTCCGCAACAGCGTCAAGATTGTTGATGCTTCCATCGGTAATGGCGTCTTTTGGCAGCGGTTCGATTGCATAACGTTCTACAACATAGCCGCCTTTTTTGGGCAGCTCGCCAATTTCAACCATTTTGACCGATGACGAACTGATATCCACACCGATCAGAGGTGGGGTTGCAGTTGTCAAAAAGTCTAACGGAATGTCAAAATTTACTTTAGGCATAGGCCGTTTAGCGATTTTTCGTATAAAGTGGATTAAATCCTAGCAATAACTATAAAACCTGTAAAGCTATTTTTAGGGGTTATTTATCCGCCCAGAATCGATATAATTTCGCACCTGCCGGTGCACCATACCATCATTATTCCTTTTCGGACAATTGCACATGCCTTCCCGTCGTTTACTCCTTCCGGTTCTCGTCATCTCAACCCTGCCGTTGCTCCCGGTCATACTGCTCGGCTTGGCGATCATGCTGGCCTATCCAAGCCTGCCTTCACTGGGGGCGCTTGTTGATTATCACCCGAAGATGCCGCTGCGTATTTACAGCGCGGAAGGCATACTGCTCAGCGAATTCGGCGAGGAACGCCGGGCGCTGGTCAAAATTGCAGAAGTTCCGGAAGTCATGAAGAACGCCATTCTTGCCGCCGAGGATGACAGTTTTTATGAGCATGGCGGGGTGGATTACATGGGTGTGCTACGCGCCGCCCTCTCCAACTTTGTGTCCGGTGGCGCAAAACAGGGTGCGAGCACCATCACCATGCAGGTGGCGCGCAATTTTTTCCTTTCCAAGGAAAAAACCATGACGCGCAAATTCAACGAAATGCTGCTCGCATTCAAGATAGAACACAATTTGACCAAGGATGAAATCCTCGAACTCTACTTTAACCAGATATATCTTGGCCAGCGCGCCTATGGCTTTGCATCGGCAGCCCAGATTTACTTTGGCAAACCACTCAGCCAGGTCACAGTCGCGGAAGCCGCCATGCTTGCAGGGCTTCCCAAGGCACCCTCTTCATACAACCCTGTTGTCAATCCGAAACGGGCGAAACTGCGCCAGCTTTATGTGCTGCGCCGCATGCATGAACTGCACTTCATCAATGACGAGCAACTCCGGCTAGCACAAATACAACCCCTTTCCACCAATCGCGGCAACCAGGAATCCGGCACCAAATCCGACCATATTTCCGAAATGGTTAGACAGGCCGTTTATGAGCGATACCAGGAAGACGCTTACACTCAGGGCCTCAAGGTATATACCACCATTCGGCACATGGATCAGTTGACCGCCTACCAGTCCGTCCGGAAGGGTGTGCTGGAATATGATCGGCGTCATGGCTTTCGGGGTCCGGAGGGGTTCTTTGACCTGAGAAAAGGCGGCAGCGAAGAGCAGCTTGAAGAGGCGCTGCAGGAGTTTGCCGCCAGCGATGACCTGATACCCGCCGTGGTTCTGGCGGCCTCATCCCGGCTGGTTCGGGCGTATTGCAAGGGGGGCGAAGTGGCGGAAATCAAGGGGGATCGTTTGCGCTTTGCACAACGCGCCCTGGGCAGCAGGGTCGCCCTGAATCAGCGTATTCGTGCCGGCTCCATCATACGGCTGCAAAAGGACGGGGAAGGCCTTTGGCAGATAAGTCAGCTCCCCCAGGTCGAGGCCGCTTTCGTCTCCGGAAATCCGCGCGATGGCGCCATTTACTCGCTGATTGGCGGCTTTGATTTCAACCGCAACCAGTTCAACCGGATAACGCAAGCCTGGCGTCAGCCGGGGTCGAGCCTCAAGCCCTTTATTTATTCGGCAGCGCTGGAAAAAGGCTTCACGCCGGCGACACTGATCAATGACGCGCCACTCATGTTTGATGCCACACAGACAGGCAGCGAACCGTGGGAACCCAAGAATTACGATGGAAACTTTGACGGCCCGATGCGCATGCGTCAGGGTCTGATCAAATCAAAGAACCTGGTTTCCATACGCATACTGCAATCCATCGCGCCTCAATACGCGCAGGACTATCTTACCAAGTTTGGCTTCGATGCCGCCAAACACCCGCCCGACCTCACCATGGCGCTGGGAGCCGGTTCCGCCAATCCACTGCAACTATTAAGCGGTTATTCGGTATTTGCCAACGGCGGTTTTCGCGTCAAGCCTTACTTCATCCAGCGCATTGAAGATGCGCACGGCAAAGTGCTTTTCAAGGCCGATCCAGACGTGGCGGGCGAAAACGCAGACCGGGTCATTGATGTGCGCAACGCCTTTACCATGGTCAATATGATGCAGGACGTAATAAGACGCGGTACGGCCATTCGCGCCAT
>JBFKMJ010000125.1:0-4912 GCA_041629915.1 Gallionella sp. | reverse complement strand
GGCGCTGCTGTTTGAACTGTCCCGTGACAGCTTCGGGTTGCTGAACGCGCAGTCGCACGCATTGGTGCTGGCGAAAAGCGCCGCCAGATCAATTTCCGTGAATAGCGACCAGCTGCTGGCGAAAAGCCGGCAGCTGGTCGATGCCTATCGGTCAGGGGGCGCTGCGCGGATTTACGGTCTGGTTGCCGTGTTGTCCGGGATGCTGGCGCTGGTGCTACTGTTAATTCTGGCCAGGGCTCATCTGAACCATGCGCGGCAGCGTGCAGAAGCGGCGGAAAATGCCAGCCGGCATAATCAGGAAGCGATTCTGCGTCTGATCAACGAATTGAGCGGGCTGGCAGGGGGCGATCTGACGGTGCGCGCCACGGTGTCGGAGGATATCACCGGCGCAGTTGCCGAATCGGTGAACTTCACTGCCGAAGAGCTGCGCAAGCTGGTAGTGCGGATTATGGTCGCGGCCGATCTGATGGAGGAGGCAACGCGGCAGGCTGAGCAGACATCCAAAGGATTGCTGGAGGCGACGCAGGAACAGGCGGATGAAATCAGGGAAACGGGTGAGCTGGTGCAATTGATGGCCCAGTCGATCCGGGAGGTGGATGGCAGCGCCGCCAGGGCGGCCGAGGTCGGCCAGCATACGCTGGCAGCCACCGAGCGGGGCGGCCGCGCCGCACGTAATGCCATTGCCGGCATGGACGTCATTTGCGAGCAGATACAGGGTACGTCAAAGCGTATCAAACGCCTTGGCGAAAGTTCGCAGGAAATTGGCGAAATCGTGAATCTGATTTCCGACCTTACCGAACAAACCAACGTGCTGGCGCTGAATGCGGCGATTCAGGCAGCGTCTGCCGGCGAGGCGGGGCGGGGCTTTTCGGTGGTGGCGGAAGAAGTGCAACGCCTCGCCGAACGCTCTGCCGAGGCAGCCGGACAGATCGGCGCACTGGTGAAAACCATCCAGAGCGACACCCAGGATGCAGTGGCGGCGATGGAGAAAAGTACGCTGGGCGTGGTGGAAGGGGCCAAATTATCCGATGTGGCAGGACAGGCACTGCATGAAATCGAGCGGGTGTCTGATGAGCTGGCAGCGCTGATCAACAGTATTTCCGTATCCACCTGGGCGCAAACCGACATGGCCGGCAAGGTGGCCAGGGCGATGCTGAATATCCTGAATATCACCCGGCAGACGACTGACAGCACAAGCCTGACGGCCAGTTCAATTGCGCAACTTGCCAGTTTGTCCGCCAGCCTGAAAGGTTCGGTGGCGGGCTTCAGGCTGCAGGATTAGACAAGATCGTACATGACACATTACGCACAATTCGACCGCGATGCCTTTGTTGACGCAAAGCACAATCTGGACAACACGCTGGCCATCATTGGCGCGCGATTGGAACGGTGTTTCGGAAAACCCGCCGATGCGGTGCCGCTGCAGGAAGCGCGCAGTGCATTGCAACGTTTGCTGGAAAGGCTGAGAACGCTCCGTCTGGAGGGTGTCGTTGTGTTCTGCAACGAGTTGGCTATCGTTCTGGACGAGCTGCTATCCCGGCCGGACACGGTTTCCACGCTGCATCGCGATGTGTTGCGCCATGCCCTGTCCGGTCTCGCGCACTATCACGACGAACTGGCCGATGGTGCAGATAACGCCGCGTTGCGTTTGTTTGCGCAATATCAGGCGCTGCAGCAGTTGCGCGGGCTGGAGATGTCGTTCGAACTGGATCTGTTTTACCCCGATCTTGCCGCGCCATTGCCGCAACAGGTACTGGCGGCAAGTTCCGAAGGCATGGCGCCATCCCGTCTGAAAGCGCTGCGCAGCCAGTATCAGCAGGGCTTGCTGCGTTTGCTGCGGCGTGAGGATGCGCCTGCCGCGTTGCAGACGATGCAACTGTCCCTGGATGGCATGCTGCGCTGCACGCCCGCGGACAATGGTCGCGCGTTCTGGTGGATTGCCGGCGGGCTGCTCGATTGCCTGCGCCTGGATGGATTGCCTCCCGAACTGAATGCGCGAAAGCTGCTGGGGCGCATAGACCAGCAGATACGCGCGGTCATCGAGGGCGAGGCCGGAGAGGTGCGGCCGCTGTTGAACGAAATGCTTTATCTGGTCGGGTGCTGCCACCGCGTGAGTGAACTGGTGACGGAAATCAAGCGGGTATACGCGCTGGACGCCTGTTTGCCCGAGCCCGCCGCTCTGCCGCCTGGCGAGGCAGCCCTGATTCTGGGTGCCATGCGTGACCTGCTGCGTGTTACCGAAGAGAGCTGGGAGCGCTGCACGCAGGGCAACAGGACGGCATGCAATGAATTTATCGCGCATGCCGGACAACTTGCGGAGCACAGCAACGGGCTTGATCACGATACCCTGCAGTATCTGACACAGCAGATTCAGACATACGCGCAATCGGCAGGCGGGGCGGAACACGCACGGCTCATTGCCCTGGATATGGCGATGGCGCTGTTGCTGCTGCGCGGAGGCATTCGCCACTATGGCAGCCTGGACAGCGGCTTTCAGGAGCAGGCGCGCATCCTGTCCGGGCGCATGCAGGCGGCGATACAGCGGCAACCCGAGGATGCGCGAGGGTTGGCCGAGCTGGTTCATCTGCATGGCCGGATGGCGCGGGGCGACGTACTGGCGCATTTGTTCAATGAAATGCTGGCGAATCTACAGTATGTCGATCAGGGGTTGAGCGCTTTTTTCAGCGATGCGGCCAAGCGCGGCGAGTTGACCGGATTGCTGGGCCTGCTCGGGCAGATGCACGGCGGCTTGCACCTTGCTTCGCTGGAGACGGCAGAGCAGGTGCTGGAATCGATCCGGAACAATGTGCGCCGTTTTGCGCAGAGCAACGACATCCCCGAGGCACCGGAGAGTCATGCACTGGCTGAAGCCGTGCGCGCGCTGGAAGATTATCTGCAACACCTGGTGCACGGGCAGAAAGCAGATGCCTCATTGTTGCTGAAATCGTTGGCGGCATTATCCGGCCTGCGGCAGGTTCCCGCGCAGACAGTGGCGTTCGGGCCGCCGCCCACCAAGGCGGAAACAGCGGTGAGCGAAGACCAGGAATTGCTCGAAGTCTTTCTGGAGGAAGCACAGGATGTGTTGCGCAGTATGCGCGACAATCTGGAAGTCTGCCAGCTGCACCCGGGTAGCCGCGAGCCCTTGGTGACGATCCGGCGCGGTTTTCACACACTCAAGGGCAGCGGGCGTATGGTCAGCCTGACAGAGCTGAGCGAAGCTGCCTGGTGCGTCGAGCGTGCACTCGGCAAATGGCTGCAGGATGACCAGCCTGCCGTTCCCGGCTTGCTGCGTTTTATTGACGACGCAGTGCAGAAATTTGCCGACTGGGTGGATGCAATCAACAATCAGGGCGGGGTGAGTATCGAGGCGGATCAGCTGATCAATGTCGCGCGGCAAATCGAGAATGGCATCCTGCCGGATCAGCCGGCCGGCATGGATTCGCAACAGGCCGCCCAGCCGGAAGCTCCACCCGCGAACGCGCCCGAGCCCCCCGTCGAAGCGGAAGAAGCGCACATCCAGGATGATGTGGATGAACAGCTGCTGCAGACCTTCCTCGAGGAAGCGGACGAGCTGTGTCCCATGATCAGCGAAGGGTTGCGCATGTGGCGCAGCCAGCCGGGCGGGGAAGAGCAGGCGCAACTGTTAAAACGGCTGTTGCACACGCTCAAGGGCAGTGCGCGCATGGCGGGTGCGATGCATATTGGAGAGATCGTGCATCAGATGGAAGAGCGCATATTATCCGCTGTGCAAACCGGTTCAGAGCAGACGCTTCTGGATGCGCTGGAAAGCAACTTTGACGATATCAGCACCCAGTTGGAGAGCTTGCGTGCCCTCAAGACCGTAAATGAGCCCATGCCCCGCAACCGGCCAACTGCGCCGGATACTGCCGGGCCTGAGCAGCGCATGCTGAAGGCAGGTGCCGAGCAGGTGTTGCCGGGAAATGTGTTGCGGGTGCGTTCCGATGTGATCGACCGGCTCGTGAATGAGGCCGGCGAGATCAGCGTGGCGCGTTCGCGCATGGAAACCGAAATGCGTGCGTTCAAAGATGGCCTGCTGGAATTGACCGGCAGCGTGACGCGCTTGCGCAAGCAACTGCGTGAAGTGGAAATACAGGCAGAAAGCCAGATACAGGCGCGCGTCACGTTGGCCGGAGATGGTGCGGAGCAGTTCGATCCGCTCGAGTTTGACCGTTTTACCCGCCTGCAGGAGCTGGTGCGCTTCATGAACGAGAGTGTGCACGACGTGCAGACCGTGCAGCATGCGCTATTGAAAAATTTTGATGAAACCGTTGCCGCAATAACAGCGCAGACGCGCCTTAGCCGCGAATTGCAACGGAATCTGATGAGCATTCGCATGGTGCCGTTTGCCAGCATCGGCGAGCGGTTGTATCACATCGTGCGGCAAACGGCGAAACAGCTCGGCAAGCGTGCCGATATCAAGTTGCTCGGCATGGACGTGGAGCTGGACCGCGCAGTGCTGGAGAAAATGACTGCACCCTTTGAACATCTGGTGCGCAACGCGCTGGTGCATGGTCTCGAAGACAGCCAGATGCGCGTGCAAAGCGGCAAGAATCCCGTCGGCGAGATCCGTCTGGCGCTGCATCATGAAAACAACGAGGTGGTGTTCGAGTTCAGCGATGACGGAGCCGGGCTGGATTTTGCCGCGCTGCGCGACAAGGCACAGGCTAAAGGCCTGTTGCAGCCTGACGAGGCCGTCAGTGACGCGCGGCTGGCGCAATTGATTTTTGTCTCGGGCATTTCCACCGCGACCGAAGTGACCGAAGTGGCAGGGCGCGGCATCGGCATGGATGTCGTGCGCAGCGAAATTGCCGCGCTGGGCGGGCGCATTGATGTGAACTCTGAAAAAGGGACGGGAACACAGTTCACCATTCGCCTGCCGCTTACGCTGGCC
>JBFKMJ010000124.1:0-4949 GCA_041629915.1 Gallionella sp. | reverse complement strand
GCAGGCTATGGGAAGCAGCTTGTAGTTGGTGCGGATGCTGGGGATCAGGAACATCACAAATGCAATAATCATTGCAATCAGGGAACCCCAGAACCAGGGAACAAGTTTGGTGAGCCCATGCAGGCCAAACATCAGGTAGTAAAGACCGTTCGCATGCTCGGTACGCGCATACAGCTCCGATACGACTTCCGACAGCGTCAGGAAGAGTGCGATGCCGAGACACCAGGTGATGATGGTCGCCAGCAGGTTGATGGCTTCGTCCTGAATCCAGAACTTGGTGTTCTTGCGGATGATCATGAAGATCAGGATGATCAGGCAGGGGCCCGCCGCAAACGCGGTCACGATGAAGCGGATCGGCATCACGCTGTGGAACCACATCGGACGTGCGGGCAACGTCGAGACCAGGAAAGCTGTGACAGTATGAATGCTGAGCGCCCAGACGATCGAGATGTAAACCAGAGGCATGAAAAACTTCGTGTTTATTTCGCCGTCTGAATACTTGACGTAGAGGTAGTAACCCCCGCAAATAAGGTTAAGCACGAGGTACACGTTGAGCACCAGCACGTCCCAGGCCAACACCGAGTGGGGGAAATTGTAGATGCCGATGTACGGAATCATGTGCCAGAGCCGGTCCGGTCGCCCCATGTGGGAAAGTACGAATATCATGACCATGATCACCGAAGCAACCGCCAGTGTTTCGCCCAGCACCGTGACTTCATGCATCGCCTTGTTATGGAAGATGTAGGCGGGAAATACGATGGTCACTGCTCCAGCCGCCACACCAACCAGGAACACGAGGTTGGCAAAGTAGAGGCCATCGTGAATCTGGCTGGTCATGCCGGTAACGATCAGGCCCTCGGTGTTTTGCATGTAAAACCCGTATAGCGAGAACGCGCTGAGGACTACAAGAAAACCCAGCCACCCATAGAACTTTATACCGCCTTTGAGGATGTAACGAAAGTAATCGGGAGCGAAACTCATTAGTTTATGCACGACCTACCCCCCTTAATCATAGAAATAAAAGAATTTTGGAAAGGTGTTGAGTTCGGCCTTCAGACGGAACACGTTTTTTCTGGCCAGTATCTGGCTCACTTCGCTTTCCGGGTCGAGTAAATTTCCGAACTTGCGCGCACCCACCGGACAAACTTCAACACAGGCCGGATAGCGTCCGTCACGGTTCCGTTGTACGCACCAGGTGCACTTTTCAACAACACCCCGCATGCGCGGTCGGTTGCCCAGGTAATGCGTCTTCGGGTTCATGTCTTCCTTGGGAAGGACAGGCTTGGTGAGGTTGAAACGGCGCGCCCAGTAGGGGCAGGCGCCCATGCACATGCGGCAGCCGATGCACCAGTTGTAGTCGATCACCACCACGCCGTCCGGCTCGCGGTACGTTGTTCTCACCGGGCACACCTTGACACAAGGCGGTTTCTCACACTGCATGCAGGCGATCGGCATGTAGTTGGCATCTTCTTCCGGGACGGCTTTGGGTTCGTAGAAGTACTCTCCTTCAAGCACCACGCCGGCCGGGCTGTACGCGTTGCCCCCGACCTGGATGCCAAGTCCTTCCGGATAACCATCGTTCATCTTGTCTTTTGAGAACTCCCCGCGCGCCATCTTCAAAACCTGAATCCACTCGATAGTTTCACCGGTTTCCTTGCCGCGCGATTGGTTGTTTTCCTCAACGCAAGCCTTGACACAACGGCGACAACCGATGCATTTCCTGATATTCAGCGCGTAACCCAGCAGAACGCCTTCCTGCGCCGGCGTACCATCAACAACGACAGCCTTGCCGTACTCTTCGGAATAGCGTTTTTCAAGCCGCGCACGCGCTTCGGCCTTCTCCTCATCGGTCATCAGGCGGTAGTTGCCCTGAAAATGCTCGGCCCATTCGGTGGTGGCTTTGACATCGTCTGACATCGTCATCAGCGCAGCAGCACCCAGGATTGAGGCCGCACCCGTTTTCAGGAAGTCACGGCGGGCGTTTTCCTCGGACGGATCGTTCGGCCCGGGCTGAGCCTGGCATTCGGAAGGCTGCTCCTGGGAATGATCGTCATGGGTTATCTTGTTCTGAGTCACAACTGTTCTCCTGTTAAGGGTCATCATTTTCATATTGGATAAATCACGGTGACCGGATTAATCCAATAAGTGTGTTGCCATGCAAGGCCGTAAGTGCCGTCCCCGATCAAGCGTTGCCGAGCTTGGCTTGCGCGCTGGCATGACCCTGCACAGCGGCTTGTTGCCACCAGCCTTCTGCCTTTGCGGTATCTCTGGGCGCGCCGTCACCACTGGCATACATCATGCCGAGTTTGAATTGCGCATCGCTGTGACCCTGCTCGGCGGCTTGCCGAAACCATTCCACCGCCTTGGCTGCATCTCTGGGAACATCATCACAGTTGGCAGATATCATGCCGAGCATAAAAAGCGCATCGCCATAACCTTGTGCTGCCGCTTCCTGATACCACTCGAGTGACCTGGAAGAATCAGCCAAACTCAGGGTGTTTTTGCCGGGGATGCCAAACTTTTCTGCATACTGCGCGAAGGGCTGGTCAAATTCGGTCATCTCAAGAGAAAAGACCTGGCCTGTTTTGTACGCCAACCCAAGCAGATACTGAGCGGTTGCATTCCCCGATTCCGCCGCCTCCAGCAACTGCGCAAGTTTCTCTTCCGCTGATAATCCTTTCGCCGTTGCCGCTGGTTTACTGGAATGGCGCTCCTCCAGCCGTGCGAGTGCTTCAGCCTTCTCCTGACTGGACATAAGACGGTATTTTTTCCGGAAATTTTCAGTCCAATCGAGGCTGGCCTGCACATAGGCTGATTGCGTCATGAGCGCGGAAACACCCAGAAACGAGACTACACACGTTTTCAGGAAGCCACGGCGTGAAGCTATCTCAGATGGATTTTTCGGCTCTGGCTGAACCTGGCATTTGGAAAGCTGTGCCGGGGTATGATCGGCGGGTATCTTGATATGGGTCACAACTGTCCTCCTGTAAGGGTCGTCATTTTCATATTGGGCAAATCACGCTTATCAGATTAATCCAATATAGCGTGTTGCAATGCAAAGCCGACTTGCGGGCCGCCTTTGGGCGATCCTGCCGACATGACCAATTCGCTTGAACCAAGCGACTGCTTCCAGCTCTTTTAGTTTGAATATAGAAGTTATGAATCGTTCCGCAGTCCATCTCACCGTATTAATGAATATCCTCCATCACAGCGGGGATGGTTCTGCAGAATCTTGCTTTTTTAGTGTCTCCGAAACTATCCGAGACTTTTTTTAATACTATAACAATTACTCGCCACAGTGTCTTTTTTTTAAAATTATTTTGCCCGTCACCTGAATTTGCCGCAGCATCCTGCTTAATGTCGTGTTTTTATACTTTTTTAATAGTGTCTGGCATGAACACGGCGGAATGAATGACGCCTAGCATTTGCCTCCCGCTGCTTCGGTATGGCTCATGGCGCTTGCTCTTACCTGTTCTGCGCACTTAAAAATCCAGCGGATCGATATCCAGAGACCAGCGCAACTTGCGTGCAGGTAACGCGTCCAGCAGGGGTTGCCAGAGGCGCAAAAATGACTGCAGGTCCTTGCGCTTCGCGCCCTGTATCAGCAATTGTGCACGCAGGTGACTGGCGCGACGCGACAGGGCGGCAGGCACCACGCCGAATACTTCCACATCCTGCTTCAGCCCGAGGGCGGTAGCGCGCGCCTGGTTGAGAAATGCATAAACCTCGGCCTCCTGCCTGCCCTCGGCGCGCAACATGGCCTGATACACAAACGGCGGGAAACCCGCCAACCGCCGTTCTGCAAGCTGCTCCGCTGCCCAGCCTTCGAAGTCGTGTGCCTGCAGGGCGCGAAACAGGGGGTGCTCAGGGAAGGCGGTCTGGATCAGCACTTCTCCGGGCTTGTCGGCGCGCCCGGCACGTCCCGCGACTTGTGCCAGTTGCGCAAACAGCTTTTCTGCCGCGCGGAAGTCGCTGCTGTACAGCGCACTGTCCGGATTGAGGATGCCGACCAGCGTCAGCGCCGGAAAGTCATGCCCCTTCGCCAGCATCTGCGTACCGACCAGAATATCTACCTCGTTGGCGTAAATCTGCTCGCGCATGGCCTGCCAGGCACGCTTGCTGCGCGTGTTGTCGCGATCGACGCGCAGGATGCGCGCCTCCGGAAAGCGCTCCTGCAACACGCTTTCCACACGCTGCGTGCCGCTGCCGACCGGATGCAGATCGGCATTGCCACAGCTCGGACAGGCGCTCGGCAAGCGCAATTGATATCCGCAGTGATGGCAGCGCAACCGTTTGTCGTTCAGATGCAGCACCATTTTGCCCGCGCAGTGGCGGCAGCCGGACAGCCAGCCGCAACCGGTGCACATCAGCACCGGCGCGTAACCGCGCCGGTTGATGAACAGCAGGCTCTGTTCGCGGCGCAGGATACGCTGTTCAATCTCACGCAGCAGGTTTTCGCTGATGCCGTGGTGCATCAGCGTCTGATTGGTATTGATGCAACGCACCTCGGGCAGGCGCGCTTCTGCCTGTGCGCGACGGCTCAGGCTGAGCAGCCGGTAACGTCCGCTCTGCGCATTCTGGTAGCTCTCCAGCGAGGGCGTCGCCGAGCCCAGCACGATGGGTACGCCGCGCTGGCTGGCACGAAAAATCGCCACGTCGCGTGCAGAATATCGCAGCCCATCCTGCTGCTTGAACGAACCGTCATGCTCCTCGTCCACGATAATCAGCGCAAGCTGGGGCAGCTCCGCAAACACCGCCAGCCGCGTGCCAAGTACAATCCGGGCGCCGCCCGACTGTGCCTGCTGCCAGTTGTGCAAGCGCTCACTTTCGCCCAGCCCGCTGTGCAAACAGGCAAATGATGTGTCGGGAAAGCGACTGCAAAAATACTGTTCCAGTTGCGGCGTGAGGTTGATCTCGGGCACCAGCATCAACACCTGCCCACCGCTTTG
>JBFKMJ010000123.1:0-4951 GCA_041629915.1 Gallionella sp. | reverse complement strand
GGGCCCCGCACACTGCGATCCACGCGCAACAAATGCGCCTTGATGCGATCACCCACGCGCAGATTTTCCTTGGGGATCATCTGGTCACGCGGCAACACAGCCTCGATCTTGCCGAACTCGATAATCGCGTTACCGCGCTCCAGCCGTTTCACCGCGCCCGAGACCAGGTGCTCCTTGCGCTCCAGGAAGTCACTCAACACCTGCTCACGTTCGGCATCGCGAATCTTCTGAAAGATCACCTGCTTGGCTGCCTGCGCGCCGATCCGACCAAAATCGATGGACTCCAGCGGCTCTTCGACAAAGTCGCCAAGCTGGATATCGGGATTGTGCTTTTGCGCCTCCTCCAGTTTGATATGCATGTCCGGGGTTTCGAAGGTTTCGTCATCCATGACTTCCCAGCGGCGAAAGGACTCATACTCGCCGGTCTCGCGATCGATTGAGACACGCACATCCGACTCATCCCGAAAGCGTTTTCTGGTCGCGGAGGCCAGTGCAGACTCCAGAGATTCGAACACGATTTCCTTGTCCACACTTTTTTCACGCGACAGCGCATCCACCAGCAGTAAAATTTCACGACTCATACCATTCTCCGGCCAGATTGCCCTTTTGACCCCGACAGGCGTCAACGGCAATCAGCGCTAATAACTAAAAAATCGGCACTAAACGTGCCTTGTCCAAATTCGACAACTCGATTGCTACCGGGCTGCCATCCACGTCCAACTGCAATACGCCATCATTAATTTCGCCTATTACCCCGACGAAATTTTTCCGTCCCGCCAGAGGCATGCGTAGTTTGAGCTGCGCTTTCTGCCCGGCGAAACGTATAAAGTCCGCTTCTTTCTTCAGCGCCCTGTCCAGGCCGGGCGACGAAACTTCGAGGCGGTCATAGTCCACGTTCTCGACGAGAAACAGACGCGTCAACTGGTTGCTGACCGTCTGGCAATCTTCCACCAGAATACCTTCCGGCTTGTCAATGAACACGCGCAACAGTCCGCGCCCCGAGCGCTCCAGGTCCACCAGCTCATAGCCCAAGCCATTGACCGTCGTTTCGACCAGCTTAACCACATCCATAATGACTGCCCACAAATAAAAAACGGGCTCGAAGCCCATCTACAAAACGCGGCGCATTGTACCAAACCCGGCGCTTAAAGGGAATTGGATTAGAAGTTATCCTGATAACGCGCCGTAATCGGATAACGCCAGTCCTTGCCATAACTGCGTTCCGTGATACGCATGCCGATCGCGGACTGGCGGCGCTTGTACTCGCTGATGCGAATCAGATGCACCACCCGGCGCACATCGGCCTCGGCATAACCGCGCGCGACGATTTCCGAAACGGCCAGGTTCTGCTCGACATAACAGGCCATGATGGCATCCAGCACGTCGTAAGGCGGCAGGCTGTCCTGATCAGTCTGGTCCGCGCGCAATTCGGCACTGGGCGGACGGGTGATAATCCGCTCGGGAATCACCTGCCCCTGCGTGTTGCGGTATCGGGCCAGACGATATACCAGCGTCTTGCTGACATCCTTCAATACCGCAAAACCGCCCGCCATGTCGCCGTAGAGCGTGGCATATCCCACGGTCATTTCGGACTTGTTGCCGGTGGTCAGCACCAGTGCGCCAAACTTGTTGGACAGCGCCATCAGCAGGGTGCCGCGAATGCGCGCCTGCAGATTTTCCTCGGTGGTATCCGCTGCGTGCCCGGCGAAGGTCGCGCTCAGGGTGCTCAAATAGCTCTGCAGCATCCCCTCGATGGAAAATTCGTCATAGCGCACCCCGAGAATTATCGCCATTTCGCGCGCATCATCCAGGCTGATCTGGGCGGTATAGGGCGACGGCATCATGACCGCATGAACCCTGTCCGCGCCCAGCGCGTCAACCGCTATCGCCAGGGTCAATGCCGAGTCGATCCCACCCGACAGTCCCAGCAACACACCGGGGAAACGGTTTTTTTCGATGTAATCATGCACACCGAGACACAGGGCACGATAGATGGCGGCTTCTTCACTCAATGTCACAGCTTTTTCGCCAACCGGCCGCAACCCATCCTGCATCTCCAGCATCAATAAATGCTCCTGGAATTGCGCACCCTGCGCAGTCAATACGCCATCCTGATCCATGGCAAACGAGCCCCCGTCAAAGATCAGCTCATCCTGCCCGCCTATTGTGTTGGCATAAATTACCGCCATGTCGGTTTCTGCGATACGTTCGCGAATGGCACGATAGCGGGATTCGCGTTTGTACATTGCGTATGGCGACGCGTTCAGCACCAGCAGCACCTGGGCGCCGGCGTCGCGTGCCTGACGGGCCGCATCGGGCTCCCATATGTCGGCACAGATATTCAGGGCGAAGCGGATGTTTTCTATTTCAAACACGCAGGGTTCGCTGCCGTGGTCAAAATAACGCTTCTCGTCAAAAACCGCATAGTTGGGCAGCAGATTTTTCAGGTAAGTCTGGCTCACCTTGCCATCACGCAACAGCGAAGCCGCGTTATAGCGCTTTCCGTTCAATTCATGCGGATGCCCGACCACTACGGCAATGCCCGATATCTTCCTGGCAAGATCAGCCAACGCCTGCGCGCACGCCCGGTAAAAACCGTCGCGCAGCAGCAAATCCTCCGGCGGATAACCGCACAGACTGAGCTCGGAGGTGATCAATAATTGCGCGCCCTGCTGCCTGGCTTGCCCGGCATACTGCAATATCTTTGCAGCGTTCCCGGTCAAATCGCCCAGCACGCAGTTAATTTGCGCGATGGCCAGTTTCATTGTTGTGTCTGAAAAATATCAAGGGGCGTCATCTTATCATCGTAACGCGCGCCCAATGCACATGACGAAATAATGGCAATAAAAAAGCGGACTGCTGCCAGCCCGCTTTTATTCTTACCGCTGTTGGTTACTCGGTCACGCGCACCCTCTTCTCAACTTTAAGCACGGTGCAAACCTCGACACGACGGTTCAGCTCACGGCCTTCGCGTGTTTTGTTGTCTGCCATCGGCTTGGATTCACCGTAACCCTTGGTGGCAATACGATCAGCGGCAACCCCCTTCCTGACCAGATAATCCTTGACCGACTCGGCGCGGCGCTCGGACAGCTTCAGGTTGTAGGCCTCGGAACCAATACTGCAGGTATGGCCATCGGCTTCCAGTTCTGCATCGCTGTATTTTTCGGCGAAGCTGACAACTTCATCCAGCTTCCTGATTTCGCCGCTGCGCAGCTTGGCCGAGTCAAACTCGAAGTTGGCACCCTCTATGCACACCGGTTTGTTTTCCAGCAGTGTCTTCCAGGTCTCAGGCACGGGTTCCGGTGCAGGCTCCGGCACTGGCTCCGGCGCCGGTGCAGGCTTCGGCTTCTCCTGCATTGCCACTGGCGCAACAACCACTGGTGCGGCCGCAGGCTTATCGAAGTAATAATTCATCCCAATGGTGAAATTATTGTTGTCCAGTTTGGTCGTGACGTTTTTACCGGTGTTGTTTGTCCATTCACCGGCAACACTCCAGTTGGGTGCAAATTTATATTCGACACCCAGGCCGAGATGCACGCCACTATCACCGATAGCCGAAGCATAAGCATCACCGCGACCACCGACATGCGCATAGCCCAATTTTGCATACGGCATCCAGTCGCCGCTCGGCAAGCCGAGTTTCAAATCCAGACCGTAAACATGGCTGCCGTAATTCACGGTAGCCGGCGCCGGTGCAACGCCGGTATGCGTTTTTTTGCCGTTGAAATCAATGAAACCGTCCACGCCCAGCAACACGTTATCCATATTCCAGTTATAGCCACCCTCCAGACCCGTGGTGACCGGCGACTGCTTTGAGACAGCCGTCATATCCGTGCGATTGGCGCCAATTTTTGCGCCGATATAGCCACCGTCAAATTCGCTGGCATGCGCCCCTGCGGCGCTGACCAGCGCTGTCGCCAAAGCAATATTCATCAAACTTTTTTTCATGTTCTTCTCCTTAAAGCGGCAATGAAACGTCGAAAAATGTGAATCCGGAATCAAACTCACATAGCATCACACCGTGTGCCATTCTAACTGAGCTGTGACTGTCATGCGAAAATTGTTGCGAAAACAACACCTTTTATGTTCCCTGTGCTGTTTTTGCGGCAAGGCAGAAAAAGTGATGATTATCGCCCAATTCCGGTTGTGCTGTTTTCGTGATTTGTTGCTGTCTCGTATATACTCGTCAGGCGCATCTCCCCTTGGCCCATGTACGGATACGGGTCTGACGGATGCCATTCATTCTGCCGCAAGCCTATTGAGGAATTCGTATGACTCTATCCGGAAACCGTGAGCGAAATCCCCACCTGAAATACCTTTTCTATTTGGTTGCACTGTTGCTGCTCGCAGCTGCAATCTGGCAATTCACCCGCCCCGAGCCGATTCGCGTGCAGCTGACAAGGGTCGAGCGCGGAACCGTGGAGGCAACGGTGAGCAACACGCGTGCGGGATCGGTGAAAGCGTGCCGCCGCGCCAAGTTGGCACCGACAGTGGGCGGCCAGATTTCACAACTACGGGTAAAGAAGGGGGAGCGGGTCAAGGCCGGCCAGATCCTGCTGGAGTTGTGGAACGAGGACTTGCAGGCACAGGCCCGGCTCGCAGAACAGCAGCTTGGCACCACCGCAACACGTGTCAATGAGGTATGTGCCGTTGCGGAACAGAGCAGCAGGGAAGCGGCGCGGGCGCGCCAATTGCGCGAGCGCGGCTTCATTTCCGCCGAAGGGCTGGAACGTGCCGAGGCGGATGCAAAAACAAGGCAGGCATCCTGCAAGGCGGCACACAGTGAGATCGGTCAGGCGCGTTCGCGCATTGACGTGTCACAGGCGGGTTTGCGACGCATGGTGTTACTCGCGCCATTCGATGGCATCGTGGCCGACATCAGCGGCGAGCTGGGCGAATATTCCACACCCTCGCCGCCCGGCATTCCGACGCCCCCCGCGATTGATCTGAT
>JBFKMJ010000122.1:0-4970 GCA_041629915.1 Gallionella sp. | reverse complement strand
ATTGAACATGCGCCCAAACAGCAGGAACAATACAAAGGTGTCGCCGCAACAGTGGCGATGCACAAAGAATTGGCGGGTCTCCCCGCATTGTGGGTTGGTGAATCTGGTCAGGTCCGGAAGGAAGCAGCCACAGCCGATTACCGCAAGTGCCGGGGGTAAGGCTCGCCTCCCTTTTCGAAGCGGGAGTGCGATGAAGCAGATTGGCTGGCTGGCAATGGTGCTGTTCTTCAGCGGCAACGCGCTTGCCGTGGACGGCGCATCCGTTGAATACGGCAATGGCGATGCGGCTGACATGGCACGCGTCGGACTGACATGGGATTGGGACAGGCAGTGGTTCACCGAGGGGGACTGGCTGGTGACCGGATACTGGGAAGCCTCTCTGGGCAGCTGGCGCGGAAACAGCGCTGCCGGCAACAACCAGACCGTTACCGATGCAGGCATTACGCCGGTGTTTCGCCTGCAACAGAAAACGCCGGGTGCGTTTGCGCCCTATGCTGAGGCTGCCATCGGCTTTCACCTGATCACGCCCGCCTTCATTGACGCAAACCGGAAATTTGGAAGCGCCTTTCAATTCGGCGATCATATCGGTGCTGGCGTGCGTTTCGGCGATCGCCACCAGTTCGATCTGGGCTATCGCTTCCAGCACCTTTCCAACGGCGGCATCAAGAAACCGAACCAGGGCATCAACTTCAACCAGATCCGTTTTTCCTATCATTTCTAGGGTGATGTAACTTGTCGGCCACAACCGTCCTCGCACGCAAATGGCGACCCAAATCTTTCTCGCAACTGGCCGGGCAGGAACATGTCGTCAGGGCGCTCAGCAACGCGCTCACGCAGAATCGCCTGCATCACGCCTACCTGTTCACCGGAACGCGCGGCGTGGGCAAGACCACCATCGCGCGCATTTTCGCCAAGTCGCTGAATTGCCTGACCGGCATCACCGCCACGCCGTGCGGCGAGTGCAGCGCCTGCAGGGAAATCGACAGTGGCCGTTTTGTTGATCTGATCGAACTGGATGCCGCGTCCAATACACAGGTGGACAACATGCGCGAACTGCTGGAAAGCGCACTGTATGCGCCAACCAGCGGGCGTTTCAAGGTGTACATCATCGACGAAGTGCACATGCTGTCAAAGTCGGCCTTCAACGCAATGCTGAAGACGCTGGAGGAGCCGCCCGGGCATGTAAAGTTCATTCTCGCCACGACCGACCCGCAGAAAATTCCCGTTACGGTGCTGTCGCGTTGCCTGCAGTTCAACCTGAAACAATTGCCGCCCGCCCTGATAGCGGCGCATTTGCAGCATGTGCTGGAACAGGAGCAGATAGCCTCCGAGCCTGCCGCCGTCAACCTGATCGCACGGGTTGCGCAGGGCAGCATGCGCGATGCGCTGAGTCTGATGGATCAGGCAATCGCCTTTTCTGCCGGCAAGGTGGAAGAAACGACGGTACGCACCATGCTGGGTGCGATCGATCAGGGCTATCTGTTCGACCTGCTGGATGCATTGCGCGCCCAGGACGGTGCCGCATTGCTTGGCATCGCCGACAACATGGCCGCGCGCAGTCTGGCTTTTGATGCCGCCCTGCAGGAATTGGCAACCCTGCTGCATCGCATTGCGCTGGCGCAAACCGTGCCGCAGGCGATTGCCGATGACGAGCCGGAGCGGGCGCGCCTGCTGGAACTGGCGCAGGCATTCACGCCGGAAGAAATGCAGTTGTTTTATCAGATCGCCATCCACGGGCGCGATGAAATCGATCTGGCTCCCGATGAATACGCCGGCTTTACCATGACGCTGTTGCGCATGCTGGCGTTTGCGCCTGCCAGAGACCTGCCGCAGACGGCATCGGCGGTGCCAACCGCCAGGCAGCCGGAGCGGCAACCTGTTGCTGCAAAAGCGGGCCAGACTGCGCCAGTCGAAAAATCCGGTGCAGCCCCGGCAGCGCCCATTCCGGCTGACCCCGCCGCGCATGACCGCACTTCGGATAAGCAGACCGCTTCGGTCGGCCAGCCGGACTGGGGCATATTGCTGGCGCAATTGAATGTGCAGGGCATGGCACAACAGCTGGCGAAGAATTGTGTATTGCAAAACTTCTCGGACAAACACATCACGCTGTGTTTGTCGCAGGAGCATAAACACCTGCAATCCAGCAAGACGGCAACCGGAAAGCTGCAGGCCGCGCTGAGCGATTATTTTGCCAGGCCGGTCAAGCTGGATATTGTTCTGGGTGAAGCAGCATCTGCCACGCCGGCCGCAGTCGAGCAGCAAACCCGGCAGCTCAGACAGCAGCAGGCGAGCGACTCGATCGCACAGGACAATTTTGTGCGCGAGGCGCAAGCGGAGTTGGGCGCGAGCCTGATAACAGAATCCATTAAACCAATACAGTGAGTCGAGGAGGACGGGAAAATGATGAAGGGCGGATTGGGCAATTTGATGAAGCAGGCGCAGCAGATGCAGCAGAACATGCAGAAGGCGCAGGCCGAATTGGCAAACGTGGAAGTGGAAGGCCAGGCCGGTTCCGGCATGGTCAGGGTCACCATGACCTGCGGCCATGAGGTGCGCCGCGTGTCACTGGATGACAGCGTATTCTCCGACGACAAGGAAATACTGGAAGATCTGATCGTGCTGGCACTGAACGATGCGATGAAAAAAGCGGAAGCCGTTTCGCAAGAGCGCATGAGCGCCTTTTCCGGCGGCATGGGTCTGCCGCCGGGGATGAAACTGCCGTTCTAATGAGAACCTCTAAGAATCGTAGCGAGCGGCTCAAGAGCAAGGCGCAGGGAGCGCAGCGAGAGAGACATATCAGATTGATAGGCGAGGAGCGAGCACCGTGCAACGCAGCTATTGAGTCGCGCAGTAGATTATTAGAGGTTCTGTGATGCCCTCACATCTGGATGAACTAATTGCGGCCCTGCGCTGCCTGCCGGGGGTAGGACCCAAATCCGCGCAGCGCATGGCCTACCATTTGTTGCAGCGCGATCGCGACGGGGCACTGCGTCTGGCGCAATCACTGCAACTGGCTGCCAGCAACATCCGCCACTGCGGCAAATGCAATAATTTTACCGAAGAAGAGATCTGCGCGTTATGCGCATCACCCAGGCGCGATGCCAGCCTGCTGTGTGTGGTCGAAATGCCCGCAGATTTGCTGATGATGGAGCAGACCCAGTGCTATCGCGGCATGTATTTCGTGCTGATGGGCAGGCTGTCGCCGCTGGATGGCATCGGCGCGAAGGAATTGCATTTCGACCGTCTGATCAAGCGGGTGCAGGAACATCCCTGCGAGGTGATTCTGGCAACCAACTTCACCGTGGAAGGCGATGCCACGGCGCATTATCTGGCAACCCTGCTGCAGTCGCGGGATGTCAAGGTATCCCGCATCGCGCGCGGCTTGCCGGTGGGCGGCGAGCTGGAACAGGTGGACAGCGGCACATTGGCGCAGGCCATACTGGAACGACGTGAGATATCGATATGAATGAACAGGGCGAAAAACTGCAGAAGGTGCTGGCGCAAGCCGGGTTTGGCTCGCGCCGCACCATGGAAGAATGGATTGCCGCCGGGCGCGTCAGCGTAAACGGCGAACCCGCCACCCTGGGAATGCGCGTGGTGGAGGGCGACCTGGTGAAGGCCGAACGACGCACTATCCGTGTCGGCGAAAGAAAACACGCTATACGCGTGTTGCTGTATCACAAACCGGAAGGCGAAATCGTCAGCCGCGATGACCCGGAAAAGCGTGCCAGCGTGTTCGACAAGCTACCCGGGTTGCGCGGACAGAAATGGATTGCGGTCGGACGGCTGGATTTCAACACCAGCGGCCTGCTGATATTCACCACTTCCGGCGAGCTGGCAAACTGCCTGATGCATCCGCGTTTTGAAGTCGAACGCGAATACGCGGTGCGCGTGCAGGGCACCATGACGGAAGCGCAGATGAAGCAGGCGCTCACGCAGGGGGTTGAACTGGAGGACGGCCCGGTAAAGTTCGAGAAACTCGAGGATGAGGGCGGCGAAGGGTTCAATCACTGGTATCGTGTGATGCTCAGGGAAGGCCGCAATCGCATCGTGCGCCGCACCTTTGACGCATTGGGGTTGCCGGTCAGCCGGCTGATGCGTGTACGCTTTGGCATCATCAACCTGCCGCCGCGTCTGAAGCGCGGAATGGCCGCCGAACTGGGTGACGGTGAAGTGGCACAGGTGCTTGATTGGGCAGGGATCACCCCCGACAGCAATGAACCGCCGCAGGACCCGCGAGCCTTGCGCCAAACCAGTCCGGCGCAACGCGGATCCACGGCGGCGCGAACGGTGCAAAATACCGCCCGAACCCGCAGCAGGAAAAGTAAAACTGGAGTAAAACGCTGATAGTCACTAGAATTGGCAGCGTTGCCTTCGGTCTGTCGTTCAGGCCAGAATATTGGCAAACAGCAGACAGGTTACCGGATACTTGAATGGAAGAGCGCGATAACAAAACGATCATGTGCAGTGTGCTGTTCTTGGATATTGTGGAATATTCCAAGATGTCGGTGTCCGGCCAGATTTCGGTAAAAGACCGGTTTAACAGCTATCTTTCCGCTGCCATTCGCGACGTGCCCGTAGCCGACCGTATTATTCTGGATACCGGTGACGGGGCAGCCATCAACTTTCTCGGCGATGTGCAGGATGCGTTGAAAACCGCTCTCAACCTGCGCGAAAGCCTGCTTAATGAAGGCGCGCGCCTGAACCCTCCCCTGCTGATACGGGCGGGCATCAACCTTGGCCCGGTGCGGCTGGTCAGGGATATCAATGGTCAACCCAATATCGTGGGTGACGGCATCAATGTTGCACAGCGCATCATGGGTTTTGCCGATATCGACCAGATACTCGTGTCGCGCTCCTATCACGATGCCGTCTCGCGCCTCTCGTCGCAGTATGCCGAGATGTTCAGCTATCAGGGCTCGCGCACCGACAAACATGTGCGGGAACACGAGGTTTATGCCATTGGCCAT
>JBFKMJ010000121.1:0-4995 GCA_041629915.1 Gallionella sp. | reverse complement strand
CGGCTGGATATGCGGCAGCGGCGGCGTGGCTGTGCTGGCGCATCCGGGGCGTTACATGAGCGGACGCAAGAGCATGGGCAAGCAGACCATGCGTGAAGTACTGGCCGATTTTATTGCGTGTGGCGGTCAGGCAATCGAGGTGGTGAGCGGCAGTCACACGCCGGAACAATATGCCGAATTTGCCCGTTACGCAGCAGAGTTCGATCTTCTTTGCTCCTGTGGTTCGGATTTTCATGGTCCGGGGGAGAGTTATCGTGACCTCGGCCGTTTGCCGGATTTTCCGTCTGACTGTCGCCCGGTGTGGGAGGCCAAGCCACTGGCGTCAATTTTCAAAAACATACCCTCATTTTCAGCCCAAATCGCTCCTGATGCGGTCGCTGGTCATGTGGAAGAGGGGAGCTGAACATGGCACAATTTTTTTCCATTCATCCGGACAATCCCAATATGCGCCTGATCCGCCAGGCGGCGGCCATGCTGCGCGATGGCGCGGTGATCGTCTATCCCACCGATTCCGGCTACGCACTGGGCTGCCACCTCGACGACAAAGACGCGGTGACGCGCATTCGCCAGATACGCGGTCTTGATGACAAGCATCTCATGACACTGGTGTGCCGCGACCTGTCGGAAATTGCGCACTATGCAAGAGTCGACAACAGCAAGTTCCGCCTGCTGAAGGGCAACACGCCGGGCAGCTACACTTTCATCCTCGAAGCAACCAGGGAGGTGCCGCGCCGCTTGCAGCATCCCAAGCGCAGCACGATCGGCATCCGCGTCCCCGACCATCCGGTTGCACTGGCCTTGCTGGAGGAGCTGGGCGAGCCACTGCTGAGTTCAACGCTGATCCTGCCGGATGCATTTCATCCGCTGACCGATGTGACCGAGATACGTGAACGTCTTGAGCACCATGTTGCCCTGATTATCGAGAGCGGGGCGGTTGGACTGGAGCCGACCACGGTCATCGACCTGACCGGGGATGCACCGGCACTGATCCGGCGAGGCAAGGGCGATGCCGCGCCATTCGGGATAACCGAATGAATGCTGCACAACTGATTCAGACCATTGCCCTCGCCGTACTTCCGGTGCTGTTCGCCATCACCCTGCACGAAGCGGCGCATGGCTATGTGGCGCGCCATTTCGGCGACATGACCGCCTATCAGCAGGGCCGCATCAGCCTGAATCCGCTGCGCCATATCGATCCGGTCGGCACCATCCTGTTTCCGCTGCTGACTCTCTGGCTGGGCGGCATCCTGTTCGGCTGGGCCAAACCGGTGCCGGTCAACTTTGCCGCCTTGCGCCGGCCCAAGCAGGACATGCTGTGGGTGGCGATTGCCGGACCGGCCTCGAATTTATTCATGGCGTTCGTCTGGGCATTGCTCTATAAAATAGCGTGGATGTTTCCGGACAGTTATTTTGCCGAGCCGCTGCTGGGGATGGCGAGCATAGGGATTAATATCAATGTCATATTGATGGTGCTGAATCTGTTGCCGCTGCCGCCGCTGGATGGCGGGCGCGTTGCGGTCAGCCTGTTGCCGCACCGGCAGGCCTATCAGCTTTCGCGAGTCGAGCCGTATGGCTTGTTCATCCTGATTTTTCTAGTGGTCTCGGGTGGTCTGGGCATGGTGCTCCTGCCGCTGGTAAAGTTGGTGTATAAATTGATTTCTGTTTTGTTTGGGATATAGGGAAGTTATGTTTGCTGAAAGGGTGTTATCGGGCATGCGCCCCACTGGAGGCCTGCATCTGGGGCATTACCATGGCGTGTTGAAAAACTGGGTGCAGATGCAGCACGAGTACGAGTGCCTGTTCTTCGTGGCCGACTGGCACGCGCTGACCACGCATTACGATACGCCGCAGATCATCGAACAAAACACATGGGACATGGTGGTGGACTGGCTCGCCGCAGGGGTCGATCCGGCGCACGCCACGCTGTTCATCCAGTCGCGCGTGCCGGAGCACGCCGAGTTGCATCTGTTGCTGTCGATGATTACGCCGCTGGGCTGGCTGGAGCGCGTGCCGACCTACAAGGACCAGCAGGAAAAACTTTCCGAGAAGGACTTGAGCACCTACGGCTTCCTCGGTTACCCGCTGCTGCAAAGTGCCGACATTCTGATTTACCGCGCCACGCAGGTACCGGTGGGCGAAGACCAGGTGCCGCACATCGAATTTACCCGCGAGATCGCGCGCCGCTTCAATCATATCTACGGGCGCGAGATTGGCTTCGAGGGCAAGGCCGAATTGGCGGTCAGAAAACTCGGCAGCAGAAAGGCCAGGCTCTATACCGAGTTACGCAACCGTTATCAGGAGCAGGGCGACGATGAAGCGCTGGAATCCGCAAGATCCCTGCTCGACGAGCAACAGAGCCTGAACCACGGCGACCGCGAGCGCCTGTTCGGCTATCTCGAAGGCGGCGGCAAGATGATATTGTCCGAGCCGCGCGCAATGCTCACCCACGCGTCGAAAATGCCCGGGCTGGACGGGCAGAAAATGTCCAAGTCCTATGACAACACCATCACCTTGCGCGAGGACGAGGCCAGCGTGACCAAAAAAATCCGCACCATGCCCACCGACCCGGCGCGCATCCGCCGTACCGATCCCGGTGATCCGGAGAAGTGTCCGGTATGGCCGCTGCACCAGGTGTATTCGAGCGAGGACGTGAAGCAATGGGTGCAGAAGGGCTGCACAAGCGCGGGCATCGGCTGTATCGAATGCAAGCAGCCGGTGATTGACGCCGTGCTGGCAGAGCAGCGCCCGATGCGCGAACGCGCACAAACGTACCTGGACGACCCGACGCTGGTACGCAATATCATCGCCGATGGCTGCGAGAAGGCGCGCAAGCTGGCTGCCGAGACCATGCGCGATGTGCGGGAGTCAATGGGGCTGGACTACGGCTGACCGGCGAATGAGCGAAGAACAATTACTTCTTCATCCCGTCGCGCACATCCACGGCGAGCCGTTGCTGGAGCTGCCGCAGGATTTGTACATTCCGCCGGACGCGCTGGAGCTGGTGCTGTCGAATTTTCAGGGGCCGCTGGATCTGCTGCTGTATCTGATCCGCAAGCACAATCTCGATGTGCTGGATATTCCGATGGCGGAGCTGACCCGCCAGTACATGGCTTACATCGAGATGATGCAGCAGCACCGTCTCGATCTCGCGGCTGAGTATCTGCTGATGGCGGCGGTGCTGATCGAAATCAAATCGCGCATGCTGCTGCCGCGCCCGCCCAGGGCCAGCGAGGAAGAGGCGGAAGACCCGCGCGCCGAACTGATGCGCCGCCTGCTGGAATACGAGCAGATGAAACTGGCCGCGCAGAAGCTCAACGAACTGCCGCAGGCAGGGCGCGACTTCGAGATCGTGCAGGTACTGATCGAGCGCACCGTGAAAGAGCGCCTGCCGCAGGTAAGCGTGGAAGATCTGCGCCAGGCCTGGCTGGGGCTGCTGGCGCGCGCAAAACTCAACACGCATCACAAGGTGCGCCGCGAGCAGTTATCGGTGCGCGAGCAGATGGCGCATGTCCTGCGCTGTTTGCGCGATGGCGAATATGTCGCGTTTGAAAGATTGTTTGATGTGGAAGGCGGCGCGGCAAAACTGGTGGTCACCTTCATCGCCATTCTTGAGCTGGCCAAGGAATATCTGGTGGAAATTCAGCAAAGCGAAACATTGGGGAGCATTTATGTCAGAACAAGTCGAGCCATTACCGCAGAGTGAAGCGCCACCGGCAGAAACCGAATCCGGCACGGAGGAGGTCACGGTCTGCACCGATCTGTTTGGCGGGACAATGAACACCGAGCAGTTCAAGCATCTGCTCGAGGCCGCGCTGCTCACGACCACCGAACCGTTGCCGGTTTCGGAATTAAAAAAGCTCAGCGATGTTTCGCTGGACAACCGCCAGATGGAAATGCTGCTCGAAGGGCTTGCGCAGGATTGGCAGGGGCGCGGCGTGGAACTGACCCGCGTGGCCAGTGGCTGGCGCTTCCGTGCCAAACCGGAAACGCAGCCGTATCTGGATCGCCTGAACCCGCAAAGAACGCCGCGCTATTCGCGCGCGGTTCTGGAAACCCTCGCGATCATCTCCTATCACCAGCCGGTCACGCGCGGCGATATCGAGGAAATACGCGGTGTGGCCGTCTCCTCGCAAATCCTCAAGACGCTGGAAGCGCGCGGCTGGGTGGAAGTGGTCGGCACACGCGACACACCGGGCAGGCCGGAACTGTTCGCCACCACCAGACAAATGCTCGACGACCTGAACCTGCGCAGCTTGCAGGAGCTTCCGCCGCTGGATGAAATCGGCGCACTGCTGGAGCCGGACACGGCTGCAATCAACCAGGAGCAGGCATTGGCGGATTGACCGGTATGTAAACGGCGCAACGCTGTCACGCGCATTCTGTGTCGCCGCCACTTTGCTATATAATGCGCGCTTTGCCGGGGGCCGTTTCATGCGCATCATTCAAAAAGCACTGACCTTTGACGACGTTCTGCTCGTTCCTGCCTATTCCAACGTACTGCCGCGCAACGTAAGCCTGCGCACCCAGCTCACCCGCAACATCAGCCTGAACATACCCCTGCTGTCGGCGGCCATGGATTCCGTCACGGAATCACGCTTGGCGATCGCCCTGGCACAGGAAGGTGGTATCGGCATCGTCCACAAAAACATGTCGGCACAGGCACAGGCCGTCAATGTTGCCAAGGTCAAACGTTTTGAAAGCGGGGTGGTCAAGGATCCCATCACCATCACGCCGGACATGACTGTTAACGACGTGTTGGCGCTGACGCGCCAGCACAGGATTTCCGGTTTGCCGGTGGTGCAGGGCAAGCAGCTGGTGGGTATCGTGACCAACCGCGATCTGCGCTTCGAGAACAATCTGGATCAGCCGATCCGCAACATCATGACGCCGCGCGAGCGGCTGATTACAGTCAAGGAAAACGCCAGCCTGGACGAGGCGCGCAACCTGATGCACAAGCATCGCATCGAGCGCGTGCTGGTGGTCAACGACGCATTT